>NZ_JAGHFM010000047.1 GCF_017888745.1 Terrisporobacter sp.
ATATATTCTTTGGAGATAAGTTTGCTGCTTTATTTATATCACCATTTTTAATTGCTGTTACTAAATTTCTACCTTTATAAGCTATTACAGATGAATTATTTAAAATACCATACACTGATATAGATTCCGCTCTTGAATCCCCCATGATTAGTGAGTTTGAGAATTTGTCTATATAATTTACTTTCTGAGTTGCTGAATTTACACCTGAATTATTATTTTGTAAACTAGATTGAACAAGCTTTATTTGTTCTTCCGATTCCAATACGTCTTTCTTTTCCAAATTTTTTATTGTTTCTATACCTTTTAAAACTTCTGTGTCTTCATTATTTTTTCTCAAATCAACTGTATTAATACCTATTATCCCTGTTAATAAGCCTAGGGATGCTAGTAAAGCTATACATCCTTTCTTTTTTATAAAAATCCCTCCCTAAACATATAAAATTTTTTCTGCTAAAATATATTATAACATCTTATTTCTATATAAAAATAGTTAATTATATATAATTTTTACAATTTTTTCTTGATTATAATATTGCGATTTTTATAAGAAATCTAATTTAATCTTAATTTGTTTATGTATATTTTTAATCACATAATTGTAAAGTTCATGTAAATAAAAAATTCGCTTCGCTTAAGCCACTGCGTGGGCGCTCCACTTCATGTCGCCAACGTCTTTGCCCGTTGCTCAAAATTTACTTTTTTACAACTTCTCAAACATATTGATAATGCTTTAACCTAGGAATTTTCCCCAATTGCAAACTCAATATAATTTCCTTATATGTAAAAAAAGAATCTTTAATTAAAGATTCTTTCAAAAAAACTATTTACTTCTATTAACAACAGCAGCCATCATCAAAGTTAAATAGTAATAAAATTATCAAAATTATCCATATCCAAATACAATCATCATCAAAGAAATCGTCAAATATATTTGTTGCTAAAAGCAAAAATACTATGGCTATTATTATTAACATTCCACTATTAAAACCAAAACAATCATCCCCACCAAAAAATCTTGATAAACTTTCCTCTAGTTTTGACATGTCACTCCCTCCTTAAAGTCCAAAAGTTATATCTCTTATACACTAATATATGATTTTATGCATAAATAAGTTACTTCAATAAAATTTTTATTCATTAGTGTATTCAACTCTTTTTGGCTTTCACCATTAGAGTAATAAATTTGATTTAATAGATCTTTTCTATCATTTTCATTACTTTCGCTTACTGCTTCAACCAATAATTCTATTGAACTCATTTTCATATCTTTATATTTTTTTAATAAAATAGATGTATTTGCATTTTCCATTCCATTTTTTATACCTAATAATCTTGATATGTATTCTCCTTTCTTATCATCAACTTTATCCTCTTTTTTCACCACTTCCTCTAAAATTAGATTGCTTTCTGTTACATAATCTTTAATTTCTTTCATATCAATCAGTAAAGAATTATAAAAAAGACAACCAAGTATTATAAAAAATGCTGTAACTGACGATAATAATAATCCTATGTTTTTCATCAACCTTCCTCCTAAAGTTATAATCTATATTAAATTTATATTCATCTAATAAAACTTTAGGACTTTTTTTGATTATATATTGAAAAATTGACAATATTATATTAAACTACAATTAAATTTTAATTTATCTTGGAGGTAACTAATTAATGTTTGAAAAAATTAAAGACATAATAGCTGAACAATTAGGTTTAGAAGATGCAGATTCTATCTCTGTTGAAACATCACTTAAGGAAGACCTAGATGCTGATTCTTTAGATGCTGTTGAAGTAATAATGGCATTAGAAGATGAGTTTGATATAGAGATACCAGACGAACAAGCTGAAAATTTCAAAACTATAGGTGATATAGTTGAATATGTTGAACAAAACATGTAATACATAAAAGGGATGTTTTTATAAAACATCCCTTTTCATATACTTAAGCCCATTTTTGTAAAATATTTATCATAAAATTTTTTATATCCATACCATAAACTTTATTTAATGTTAATCCCTTTAATACATCTTGAGGTAATCCATAATCTATTTCTTTACCGTCTTTAAGTATGAGTACCTTATCTGCAAAATATTGTACTAAATTTAAATCATGCAATACACCTACGACTATTTTATTATTTTGTTTTACCCATTCATTTAAATTTTCTAATAGCTCTATCTGATGTTTAAAATCTAAATGATTAGTTGGTTCATCAAGTAAAATCACATCAGGATTTTGAGCAAATACTCTTGCTAAAAATACTCTTTGCAGTTGACCTCCTGATAATTCTGTAATCATCTTATCTTTTAACTCGTATACACCAACTTTTTTCATACTATCAATTATAATTTCATCATCTTCAGAAGATAATGTGGCAAATGCACCTTTTGAATAGGCATATCTTCCTAGTGATACGGTGTCATAAACTGTGTAAGGAAAGTATATCTGAGTTATTTGGCTCATCAAGCCTATCTTTTTGGCTAATTCCAATCTACTAAGGCTATTTACTTCTTGTCCATCTATTTTTATATTGCCTTTGTATTCAATAATATTGGCAATAGATTTTAAAAGTGTACTTTTACCACATCCATTGGGACCAACAATACAAAGATTTTCTCCTCTTTTTATTTCAAAATTTATATTTTTAATTATTTCTTTTTTATCATATCCTGTATATAAATTTTTTACTTCTAACATTTAATATCAACTCGCTTTTTTAAAATATATATAGGCAAAGAATGGCGCTCCTATTATTGCTGTTACAGCTCCTACTGGTAATTCCATAGGTGTAAATATAGTTCTAGCTATTAAATCTGTAACAACCATTAAACATCCACCAAATACAAATGACATAGGAACAACATACTTATGATTTGAACCAAATATTTTTCTAACCACATGAGGGGCAATTAGGTCAACAAATCCTATAGTACCACTTAAAGCTACAGATCCACCTGTTAACACAGAACAGTATATAAATAACTTTGTTTTTACTTTTTTTGTGTCTACTCCCACTATTTTAGCTTGCTCTTCGCCAAAAGTAAGTATATCCATTTCTCTTGTAAATCTAAGTACTCCTAACATTCCTACTATAAAGAATGGTAATATAAGGCCGACATATGACCATCCCTTCATAGCAAAACTTCCCATTTGCCAAAGTGTTATGCTTTTTAAATCGTCACTGAAAAATGCACTTAATGTAGTTAGCAATGCATTTACAAAAAGTGAAAATACCATTCCTGATAAAATAATAGTATTATTAGACATTGTCTTATCAATCTTTGCTGAGAATACCATAACAAAACATACTGTAACAAATCCAAAGATGAAACCTATTAAAGGTAATGTAAATCCACCTAATATAGGTATATATATCCCAGAAACAATTACAAGTCCTGCCCCAAAAGATGCACCAGAAGATACTCCTAGGGTATATGGTGATGCTAGTTCATTTTTTAATACTGATTGTACTACTGAACCACTAGTTGCTAAACATCCTCCTACAATAAATGCTAATAATACTCTTGGAAGCCTAAGTTTCCAAACTATAGCCATATGTTGAGATGATACACCATCTTTTAAAGGTAAATTAAATAATTTGTTTAATATAATGGATATTGTGTCTAATATGCTAATATCGGAACTTCCATTAGAAGTTCCGATACTAATTATAAGAATTGCAATTAAAATGCTTAATACTATTCTTTTTTTATTTGTTAAATACATCTGGATATACAACCTTAGACATTTCTTCTAAAGCTTTAAGTATATGATGACTTGGACGTGATGCTGAATTTGAATCTATGTAGTAAACATCTTTATTTTTTATAGCTGTTATGTCTTCCCAACCATCACGAGCTAATATTTCACCAGTTGCATCATCTACATAATTAACAGTAGTTAATATTACATCTGGATTAGCATCTATTATTGATTCTTCTGTTGGTGGTATCCAGCCTTCTTGATCTTTAAATATATTTTCTGCTCCTATTATTTCTATCATTTCATTTATAAATGTAGAATTACCTAAAGTGAATAAGTCTGGAGCTGGACCTATTTCAAAGTATACTTTCTTTTTCTCTTTAACAGTTTTACCTAACTTTTCATATTTAGCTATTTCTTCCTTCATGTTAGAAATTATTTCTTCGCCTTTTTTCTCTTTATCAACTAAAGAAGCCATAAACTCTATATCTTTATATATACCGTCTATACTATCACTACTTGGTATGTAAACTACTGGTATACCTGCATCAACTATAGCTTTATATGGGTCTTCTGCTGAACCTACTTTATTGTGTCCTGATGCTATTATTATATCAGGCTCTAGTGCTATTATAGCTTCTGCATCTGGATTATTCATATCCATTTTTGGAAGTTTTTCATCTAATCCTTCTATTCCTTCAGAATATTTATCAACACCAACCAATTTATCAGCTACACCTAATTCTACTAAAACCTCAGTATTAGATGGTACTGCTGATATTATTCTTTCTAATTTCGTAGATATTTTAACTTCATTTCCTTCCCTGTCAGTTACAGTTGTTTCTTTATTACTACTACATCCAACAGCAAAAAGTAATATAAAACTTGTTAAAATTGCTAATAATTTTTTCTTCATCTCTTCCTCCTAATAATTTAATTATAATTTCATTGCAATAAAAAAACCTAACCACAAGGTTAGGTGAATATATACATAGATTTTAAACATACATGTCCTTTAATATAATATTGAAAATAATTAATAATACTCTCGATATATTAAAATAAAAAACACAATATTTCATAATGTAATATTTTCTTCACCCCGAAGAAACTACTTTATGATTTTAGGCAGGTATCCTGACTTAGTTTCATCCTACTCCTCACCTTCCCATGAAATTACCTTCGCTAGTATGGTCAATGATATACTTTTGTTATTAATTAAAGTATATTCGTTGTCAAAATTAATTTCACAGTGGTATTATCAAGTTTCGTCCACATTACAGTAACGGGGGCTGTAGAGGAATCTCACCTCTTTCCCTTTTAATCTATCTTCATAGCACCTTAAAATCTTATGTATTCAATTTTCTCTTTTATTATAACATACTTTTTTAATAAAAAATAGTTGCCCACAATAATTAATTTAATTATTTTAGGGCAACTTCCATTTATCTTTTTATACTTATAATTATCTTTTTATACTATTTTTTAACAACAACATATTTCTCCTGAAATAGTTATAGTATATACTTCACCTACTGGTAATGTAGTTATTTTCACTGTAAGAAGTCCATTAGTAACTGTTTTTGTGACTGTTGGTGATCCTACTGTTGCTCCAGCTTTATTTTTAACTACAACATCGTCAGCATCAAAACAGAATTCAGGATCAAATAAATCTGTGACTACTAAGTTTGTAGCAGGTACTGTTCCTGAATGAGTAAGTGTTATTTTATAAGTTAAGCTATCTCCACATTTCACACATCTAGTATATGCAGGTGATATAGACTTAGCAATACCTACTCTAGCATATCTAATTGGAATTTCTACAGAGCCCTTTTGAGGACTTGTTGCTCCTTGAGTTGTAGTTGTAATTGTTGCATTATTTTTAATAATTGGATTAGATAAGGTACTAGATACGGAAACCTTATAAGAAAATATAAACATTTCTCCTACAGGTAATACTTGATCTGCTGTTATAGTTAATGTTTTTGCTACATTAACATATGATGGCGTAAAAGGTACTGGTGTATCCACTCCAGATACTGCACGGACTACACTTGCGCTATTAGCTACATAAGTTGTATCACTATCTATAATATCTACTAATTTTACTCCATTTAATGGAACATCTCCTGTATTAGCAACTGCAACTCTATATTGAATTATATCTCCAGGTTCTGTTGCCTCTTTGGATGAAATTTTAAACATTTTAAATTTAGCATTTCTTTTATTTTCTAAACAAACAGATACTACACCACTTCTAGCACTCTTATCTATATTAGATGATTCAGATGTAGCTGTAGGTCCATATTGATACTGTAAAAATGCCATATTTTTTATTCTACAGTTATCATCACAATTAGGTGCACATGTATTACTTTCATTATTTATATTTTGTGAATTAAAAGACATTGTGTCTGACATATTATCTTACTCCTTATATATATTATATTAGGTAAAATTTATACCTAATATAATATATATAATTTGTCAAAATATGTTACAATTGTTCAAAATATACTTATATAAATTTAAATCTAAAATTTAAATTTAATAAATGTACAAACTTTAATTTTTCCATTTGGTAATATATCAAAATTTACCTTTTCTATATTCAATGAAACGTAATCTACTTTACTCTTAGCAATTGGTATTATATATCTGTGATTCTTGCAATACTCATAGCAACATTCTGATATTTCTTTATTTCTTATGAATATACTTAACTCAAAATCAACTATTAAACTTCTATTATCATTTTTTATAGAGATTCTTTTTATATATATACAACTTCTTACATCTATATTATCTTCTAAACATTTACTTCCACATAACTTATTTATATCTATAATATTTTCTATACAACTATTATAAGAATTATAGCTACAAACTTTAATCAATGTCGTATTACTTAGTTCACTCTTCGTCAATATTGTTTCTGTATTATCATAAGAGTAAGTAACTCTTGACCTATTCTCCACTATTTTACAACAAGGACTATATCCCATGTAACCCCTCCTCAAAATATAATTATTCCCTATATAATATAGATATTTGTAGATATTTGTTACAACTTATCTTAATTTAGATGTTGTATATACAACAATATTTATAATAAATTTATAAATTAATTACTTACAATTAAAAAAGAGTATAGGTTATATATCTATCATCTTTATAAGATTAGATTCTAAACACCTATACTCTTCACATTTTTTATTATATTATTTTTCTTCATAGAAACTTACATTTTTAATTACTATATCTACAGTGCCATCTTCATTTTGTCTTACACTATATTTCATAGGATCTTCAAAGTCCACTAAGTTTCCTTTTATATCAAATCCATTATCAGTTTTTATACTTCTTTTCTTAAGTTTCTTTTCAACCCATTTTTTATCTATGCTAAAATTAGCCTCAATACCTCTATCTACCATTAATTCTTTAAAACTTTCTTTAAGTTCTTCATCATCTATTGAATCTTCTACAAACTTATCTATATCTACTTCTTCTTTTTCTTTCAAAGTATAATGTAGTAAGCTTCTTACATCCTCAGCCTTTTTGATGTTATTAGACATAGCATTAGTTATCCAATTATCAGCTGTAGTTTTGAAAGTTTTTGTATTATATTTATCATCGTTTATTTTTTCTGCTTTTAAAAATTCTTCTATAAATCTAGATTTTTTATCTGTATCTTCTTTTTCTGAATCCTTATCTAATAGTCTTAAATGAAACTCATCATTTATTCCACTAACTCCAACTAAAGCACATTGTTTTTGTCTTCCTGTATCAGGTATTCCTATTTCATTACTTACTATTTGTATATTAAACTTATCATCTAATAATTCAATTGAGTGTGTGTATAATTTTTTATAATCTAACTTGATTATCCCAACATATTTTTCATCTTTTACACTATATAAACAAATTGCTAAATCACACGAATCTATATCTTCATATTTTTTCATAATATCAAATAAGTAAGATGCTATTTCTTTTGAGTTATCAACAAATGTACTATCATCATATATAATTTGTTCACAACAATTTTTTATTATATTTTCATTATAATCTTTAAAAATGCCTTTTCTTAAATCATCGTCTTTTGCTACCCTGTTAACTACTTTTTCAAAAAACTTATCTACCTCTAAATTATTTTTACCCTCATAATCATTTAATATTGGACTATCACTATTTCTATCAAGAACATGAACAATATACTTATGTATAATCATATCTAACCTCCATAAATTTAAATATTTATCTTAATTTTTCTATTAATTTCTCCATATCCTCAGGAAGCTTAGCTTTAAACTCTAAATCTTCTCTAGTTCTTGGCTGTTTGAATTTTAAACTGTAAGCATGTAATGCTTGTCTATTAATTAAATTCTCATCAACATATCCATACAATTCGTCCCCTATAATACCATGTCCTATATGGTTTAAATGTACTCTAATTTGATGAGTTCTTCCTGTTTCTAATCTTAATTTTAAAACTGTGGCATCTTTTAATCTTTCAATAACCTCAAAGTGAGTTACTGAAGGTTGACCTTTTTCATCTACCACTCTTTTTACACTATCATCAGTAGGTCTATGTATTGGCTCATTTATTGTCCCACTGTCTTCTTTTACAATACCTTTTACTACTGCAATATACATTTTTTCAAATTTATCATCTTTCATATCAGACGATAACACAAATTGAGCATAAGGATTTTTGGCCACTATAACTAAACCTGATGTATTCATATCAAGTCTATTTACAAATCTAACTTTTACATTTTCTTTTTTATCTAGAATATAATGAGTTACACCATTGGCAATGGTATTTTCAAAATGACTTTTTGTTGGGTGAACTACCATAAAAGGTGGCTTATTCACCATTATTATATCAAAATCATCATATATAATATCTAAGTTTAAATCTTGAGGATGGAAGTTTGCCATATCTTCAGATATTTCTACTTCTATTAGATCTCCTATTTTAACCATTTCCGATGGCTTTATATATTTATTATTTACTTTCACAGTCTTATATCTTTTCATTTTAGATAATGACCTTACTGAAAAATTCAATTTATCTAATAAAACTTCTTTTAAAGTTAAATTCTCTTCACTTATATAAGATATTTTATTATATCTTTGGTCTTCCTTTCTAAACAAAACATCACCTACTTTACTTAATATTAATTATATTACCATAAATTTATATTTTTAATAAGTAAAAGAGAAAAATGAGTAATAATTTTAATTCGTTTACTTAAATTTTTTACTCATTTAAAAATACCTTTTTAAAGTTTTAATTATTAGTAAAATATATTATCTATACTTTTTATAAAAAATTCACTTTCTTCATATAGCCAGCGACTACGTCCGTTGCTCAAATTTATCAGTCGGAATTATAAAAATAAAATCACACTTTCAATAGTGTGATTCTTTACACTTTTATCATATTTAAGAAAAATTTTATTCACTAATCTTTATATCAATTACTTTTGCTCTTCTTCATATCCCTTACAAACATCAATCCATTCGTTTGCATTAGAGAATTTTTCTAGCTCATCACAAGTTAGTTCTATGGAAGAATTACTGCTCCCACAAGCAGGAAAAACTGTATCAAATCTTTTCATAGAAATATCTAAATATACAGGCACATCATCTCTTTTTATAGCAAAAGGACAAACGCCTCCTATAGCATGACCTACATATTCTAAAACTTCTTCTGGAGTTAACATTTTAGATTTATATCCAAACACTTGCTTAAATTTCTTATTGTCAATTTTTGCATCACCAGCCGCTACTATTAATATGGCATTATCACCTTCTTTATTTTTAAAAGAAAGAGTTTTTGCTATTCTAGCCGGTTTAACATTTAAGGCGTCCGCTGCTAATTCTACTGTTGCAGATGATACCTCATGCTCTATAATCTCATTTTCTTTATTATATTGTTTGAAAAATTCTTTAACCACTTCAATTGACATAATTAATTTTCCTCCATTTACTATATTCTTCCTATAATTGTTACCAAAATAAGTATATCATATTTATTTTACTAAAAAATAAAGGTTTTCTACCTTTTTTGTTAAATAATAGCAATATATGTTATTAAATTAACTAAACAATATAGTCTGTATCTATTAATATATATTGTGTTATAATACAACTTATAAAAGAGGTGAAATAATGAGCAGAATTATAATAATAAATTCTAACCAAGTACAAAAGTCACTAGAAACAAGAGATATTTTACATAAAAAGTTAGTTGATGTCGGGTTTGATGTATACTATGAATACAATCCTGATGCTGAATTAATAATTTCTATAGGTGGAGATGGTAGCTTTTTACAAACTGTTCATGACTTCAACATCCCAAATATACCTTTTGTAGGTATTAATACAGGTCATTTAGGATTTTTCCCTGATATTTCTCCTGCAGAGATAGATTCTTTTATTGAATCTTATTTAAATGGAGACTATATAACTCAAGAAATCCCTCTTCTTCAAGGGAGTATATGTACGAAAGATGATTGCAATAATGTTTTTGCTATTAACGAAGTAGTAGTTAAAGGCGATAAATCTAGAACTATACACCTTAAATTAAATATTAATGACAATCATGTACAAAATTTTAGTGGTGACGGTCTAATAATTTCTACATCTACAGGGTCTACCGCTTATAATTATGCTGTAGGAGGAAGTATAGTTGATACCAGCTTAAATGTAATGCAAATAGCACCTGTTGCACCTATAAATACAAATGCTTATAGGAGCTTTACCTCTAGTATAATTTGTTCTGTTGATTCCATAGTTAAAGTATCACCAGAATGTAATTTTGAAAATTCAACATTAATAGTTGTAGATGGAATGGAGTATTATTTTAAAGAAATAAATAACATAAATCTTTCTATTTCTGATACAAAAATAAAACTACTAAGAACATCAAATTATGAGTTTTGGAGTAGGGTATCTGAAAAATTCTTATAATTTAAGGAGGAAAACATATGAAAATTGGAGTAATGAGTGACACTCATGGAAGTTTACTGTATTTAGAAAAGGCTTTAGATGTTTTATCCGATTGCGATATATTACTTCATATAGGAGACGTTTTATATCATGGTCCTAGAAATGATCTTCCTGAGGGATATAACCCAAAAGCTGTTGTAGAAAAAATTAATAGTTTAGACAATATCACTATAGTAAAAGGTAATTGTGATGCTGATGTTGATCAAATGGTAATAAATCATGCAATAGAAGGTCCTTTTGTGCATAAAAAAATAGATAATATCAGTGTACTTATGTATCATGGGTATACAATATCAAGAGAAGAAATGATGGCACAGGCTAGAGAATTAGGTGTTGATATACTTATCTTAGGACATACACATATTAAAGAATTAAATGTAGATAAAGATTTAATAGTTTTAAATCCTGGAAGTACTTCTATACCAAAAGATGGTTCTCATTCAGTTGCGACAATAGAATTATTAAATGATGAAAATATAGAAGATGAATTTGAATTAGAAATTGATTTAATAGATATTAACACTAAAGAAATAATAGAATTTGAATAATTTCTAATAATTCATTAACTCTATGATAGTAAAAAAGTGGCTAACTTAAGTTAACCACTTTTTATTATTTTATACATCTATAAAATATCTACTTTTTTCATTATATCATGCATAACTAGTAATCCTAGACAGAATATAATACCTAGTATACCTTTTATTTGCACACCTATAAAAATAGCTATTATTGTTAATAATGGACTAATTCCAACATTTGCCGAAACTAGCTTTGGTTCTAATATTTGTCTAAGTAATGATAGAGCAATAAATATTACTGATATTCCTATTGATACAAAATAATTATCAATAATGAAATAATAAACTATAACTGGAATAAAAATCACTACTATCCCAAGAAAAGGTATTAAATCAAGTAATGCGCCAATTATACCTAAAGGTAATCCATATGGAACTTTAAATATTGAGAAACTTACCCATATAACTAAAAATGTTATGCTCATAAGAATCGTATAGGCTTTAATATATCCTACAACAGAATATACAATTTCAGTTTTTACCCTTCTTACTTTTACTCGAGTTTCATCTGTAAATATACTTAAAAAACCATTTTCAATCTTATCAAAATCCTTTGCAATAAAATATGTGGACATGAATAATGTAATTACAATAAGTATTAGTGTAGGTATTGAGGTTGCAAAATCAATTGTCTTACTTAACATTGCTTTAGCCAAATTAACAAAATTTTGACCATATGTTGATGCTAATTCTTGAACATTTATACTATTATTAGATACACTTTCGATGTAGTCTATGTATTTGTCTAGGTTATTTATCCAATCATTAATCATACTATTAAAGTATGAATAACTATTACCATCTATACTATTTAAAAATGCTACTAACTGATGAGTTCCTTTTATTATCAAAAATGAAGCTATAAATATTACAAAAGCAACTCCTAAAATACTTAAAAATAAAGTTAAAATTCCTTTATTTACTTTTAACTTTTTTTCTAATTTTTCTGATATTGGATTTATTATAAAAGCTAATAAACCACCTATGAAAAATGGCGCTATGTATCCAAAAGTTTTACATAAAAATATAAATAACAATGAATATATTATAAAGAATATAATATTATTTTTTAATTTTTGCTTAAAGTTTTTATTAAGTACTGACATAAACACTCCCTCCCTTGATTGTAATTATGTTCTATAAATAAATATAATATACAAATAAAACACTGTTTTAAACAGTGCTTTATTGATTATAATAATATTCTAATTTTCTTAATTCTATTTTTATCAACAGATTCTATATGGAATCTAATACTATCAACCTCGATGTCTTCTCCTTCTTCTGGAATATGCTTAATATATCCAATTATATATCCACCAATAGAATCAAACTCTTCTGATTCTAACTCTATATCAAGTATTTCATTGACATCACTAATTTTAGTACTTCCCTCTACCAAAAACTCTGTTGAGCTGATTACTTGAATTTCATCATCTTCTTCATCATATTCATCTTCTATGTCACCGACTATGACTTCAACTAAATCTTCTATAGTTATTAAACCAGCTGTACCTCCGTATTCATCAACAACTATAGCCATTTGACTTTTATCTTTTTTCATTTCTTCTAATAATTGTGTTATCTTCTTAAACTCATAAGTAAAGAATGGTTCTCTTAGATATTTTTTAATATCAAAGTTTTCTATATCTTCATCACTTAAGAAAATTATATCTTTTATATTTAAAATACCTATTATATCATCTATAGTTTCTTCATATACAGGCATCCTACTTAACTTTTCCGTTTTAAATAATTCGATTATTTCATCATAACTATCTTCAATATCAATAGCTACCATGTCTAATCTCTGAACCATAGCTTCTTTAGCTTGCATGTCTCCAAATTCGAATACATTATTAATTATTTCTCTTTCTTCTATTTCCAATAAGCCTTCTTCATGACTTACATTTACCATAGTTTTTAGTTCTTCTTCTGTAATAAATGGTTTTACGCCATTATCATCTACTCCAAGAAGCTTAAATATTACTTTTGTTATAACATTAAATATTCCAATAACTGGACTTAATAATGTCATAAAAACTTTTATAGGTTTAGCTACCAATAAAGCTATTTTTTCTGGGTTATTTGCTGATATAGTTTTAGGTGTAATTTCACCAAATATTAAAACTAATATAGTCATTACTGCTGTTGCAATAGGTACTCCTTGTTCATTCCATAATGATATAAATAAAGAAGTTGATATAGATGTAGCTGCTATATTTACTATATTATTACCAACTAATATAGAGCTTAAAAGTCTATTTGAATCTTCTAATAGTTTGCTAACTAATTTAGCTCCTTTTACTCCATCTTCCTCCATATATCTTACTCTTATTTTGCTTATAGACATTAAAGCTGTCTCAGAAGCTGAAAAAAATCCTGACCCTATTAATAAAATTATTAATAAACCTATTTGAATCAAAATGCTGGTCGAATCCAACCTTTACCACTCTCCTAATTGTATATTTTGTATTATAAAATATTATAGCATAATCCTACATTAATTTAAATTGCATAATCTTATATAGAGCCATCAAAAGTATTATATCCATTTTGTGCTAAAATAATTAAATATTATATCTAGTATAATATTGATTTATATTACTTATATTATTTTAAATTCACAAAATTATTACATAAAAAATATATTATTTTTTATCATTTTGTGTCATTTTATGCATATTTACATATAGTATTATTAAGAAAGGCTGTCGGAAAGTCTTTCTTAATACAATAATAATTTGTTGTTACTCCTTAATTGATATTTGTTTCTGAGCTTTTAAAAAAGTTGTATATAAATTTTCAAACATGGAAATAATTATATATGAGAGCGGAAATTATATATCTCTCCCCCTAATAAGTATATATTTTTTAAGGCATCTACTATTCCCCCAGTAGGTGCCTCTTTTTTTACTTTTTTCCATTTTAACTTTCTATATAGTAAAAAAAGATATAGAATAAATTTATATCCTATATCTACATTACTATATTTAAATAATTTCTATTCTTTATTAATTTTTATTAATGTAATTCTAACTATACTCTATTCTTACTCTAGATCCTTTACCAACATCACATGAGCTCACTAAAAGTTTAACTGGCACTCTATTTTTAAGTTCCTCCACGTGACTTATAATACCTACACTTAATTTATCACTATGAAGATTTTCAAGGGATTCCATTACCACATCTAATAACTCTGTATCTAAAGAACCAAATCCTTCATCTAAGAAGAAAAATTCTAAAGGACTATTTCCTTTAAGCTGTATTTGAGAAGATAGAGCAAGGGCCAGTGATAATGATGTTAAGAAAGTTTCTCCTCCAGATAATGAATCAACACTTCTCCTTTGACCACCATTCATATTATCTCTCATTATAAAGTTAAGATTTTCATCTATTTCTAAAGCATATCTTCCTCTTGTTATTGAGTTTAATCGTTTTGATGCTTCTAAGGCAATATATTTAAGTTGATTTGTAGCCACAAATTCTACAAATTTATTGCCCATGATTAATTTATTTATCTCTTCTAATAATGATAATTCATGTTTTACCTTTTTTATTTCTTTTCTTAAATCTTTCATTGACTCTAAAGATTTTTCTATATTTTCTAGTTCATTTTCTTTTGAACCAATATTAGTTCTAAGTTTTGCTATATCGCTTTTTAGATTATTAATAGAAAGTTGTAATTCTTGGAAGTCTTCTTCTTTTATGCTTCTTCCATCTAGCTTTTTATCATAATCTTCAATCTTTAAAGTTACATATTTTATTTCTTCATTATATTTTTCTATTTCATCTTTAAATTTATTTTTATCCTCTTCTTTTAAAAGTGATTTTTCAACAGTATTTGTAGAGTCAAATTTATTTTCTACTAATAAATTAGTTAAAGTTTGATTTTTACTATCTAATTGCTTTTTAGCTTGAGATAATATTCCATCTTTACTACTCTTTATTTTAGCATTATCTTCATAATTACATTTCTTATCATTAAGTTCATTTCTTAATGATTCTTCATTATTAACAATTCTATCAATATTATCTAAAGTTTCTTTTAATAATTTTTCACAAGAAATACCTTTCGCAATTCTATTAAGCTCATCTTCATATCCTTTTAATTCTTTATATTTTGTATCTCTAAGCTGAACTAAATTAGAAAGTTTCTTATCGATCTCATTAAAAGTACTATTCTTTTCTTTTAATTCATTATCTAGTAGCTCTTTTTCTTTATTAAGGTCTGATACTTCTTTATTAAGCTTCTCTACCTTCTTTTCATTTTCATTTATTTCTTTGACTTTTGAAGATAAATCACTTACTTTTACCTTTGATTTTAAGCTTAAGTATTCTATATTAAGATCATCATAATTCCTTTTTAAGTTATCTATTTTTTCGTTTAATTCATTTTTTAATTTAGTATCAGAGTTTAAATTTTCTTTTATCTTAACTTCTTCTTTTTCTATCTCATTTTTTTCATCTTTTATATTATAAAGTTCTTCAATAGTTTTATTTTTATCTTCTTCCCATGAATTAACTTTCTCTTCTAAAATTTTTAACTCTTTTTGTTTTATATCTATTTCTTTTTCTAATGTAAAAGACGAATAATCTCCAAGTTTATTTTCTAATTCACCTAAACTTTTTTGTTTTATATTTTCTATAGAAGTAATTTCTCTATTTCTTAAAGAAAACTCTTCATAAAATGATTTTTCTCTATTTAAATCAGTTTCCACTTTTTTAATTTTTTCATCTACTAATTTGGCTTCTTCATAATTATTATTATAATAAGTTTTTTCATGATGAATCGAACCACAAACTGGACATGGTTCATTTTCTTCTAGCTTTTCTCTTAAATATGAAGCCATATTTAAATAAGCTAATTTTTCTTGCTCTTCTTTCAAATCTTCTAAGTTTTTACTTAATCTTTCAACTTTATCAGCAGATTCTTTTAGGTTTCTATTATTCTCAAATTTTATTTTTTCATTTTTATTTAATTCGTCTTTTATATTTTTAATTTGAGTTTCATAGTCTTTAATATTTTCTAGTTTTGATTTTAAATTATGTAAGTTCTCTTTTTCTCTTAAAACTAGTTTATTATCACCTGGGAAATTTCTTTCTAAAGATTCTTGTTTCTCCATTAATCTTTTTAATTTTTCTTCCATAGAAGATTTATTTTTTTCAATATTTATATTTTTAAGCTTTAATCCTTCTAGCCTTTTCTCCACTTCTTTTAATGATTTATATTTTTCTTCCTTTTCAAAACTTAATTTCTTTAATTCGTCTTCTTTAGTATGAGCAGCAAATATATTTTCTTTTAACTCAGCACTTATACTTAAACTTTCAACAAGGCTTCTATTGTCTTGAATTTTTTTATACTTACTGCTAATTTGATTATCTAAATCTTGAAGTTCTTTTTCTAAATCATATTTATTACTATCATAATTTTCAATTTCTACTTTAAGTTCTTTTATTTTAGAGTATAAATTTTCTACTTTTTCTTCTAATTCAATCCCCCTTTGAAGTTTACTTCTTTCTTCTATTAATATAGGTAGTTTTTCATTTTTTTCTTTGTAAGCTTCATCATATCTTTTTGATAATAAATCAATTTCTTTTTTCAAATTTCCTATAATAACATCTAATTTTTCAACTTCACAGGCATTTTCATTTATATCTTTTTCTAATAGTTTTATATCATTAATATGAGGAATAATATTTTCGGCCTTATCATTTCTATCTAATTGTTCCCTCTTTAAATTAATCTCTTTTTCTAATAAGTCTAATTCTTTTTTTCTCTCACTATATTTTTGTAAATATCTTTGATTTTCTATAATTACCTTACTTATTTCTAGTTCTTTTTCTTCTTTGTCTAACTCTATATGCTTTTCTTTTTCAAGATTTATGGTTTCTTCTAATTCTTCTTTTACTTTTTCATATAATTCTTCAGATATTCCCTTACTTTCTATAAATGTAGTAAGCTGACCTTCTAAATTATCAGATTGAGCTTTTATTATTTTTCTTTTATCTTTTACTTTATTGGAAAGTTGTTCTCCATATTTTTCAAGATTAAATATTCTTTCAAGCATCTTCCTTCTAGTACCATCTTGTAATTTTAAAAATTCACTAAATTTTCCTTGAGGAAGAACTACAGATCTAGTAAAGTCCTCTGAAGTTAAGCCTATTATATCATGTATCTTATTTTTAACCTCTCCTACTTTATCAGCAAGAACTAATATATCTCCATCATCTTTTATTTCGCCAAGAAGAACACGAGAAGTTTTAGTTCCCCCTGTATTATTTGTTTTTATCGTTCTTTCAACATAATATCTTTTTCTATTATTTTTACTTCCTATTTCAAATTCATATTTTACAATAGCTTTATCACAGTTTGAATTTATATAGTCTGTAGTTTTTCTAGATATATCTCCATATAGTGCAATAGTTATGGCATCTAATATAGTAGATTTACCACTACCAGTATTTCCGAAAATACCAAATAGTCCTCTAGATGTTAGCTTTTCAAAATCTATCACTTGCTTATCTATATAACTATTTAATCCACTTAACTCTAATCTAATAGGTCTCATCTTCTTCACCTTCTTTGCTAACTAGATTTAAGAATAAATCCATGATTTCTCCTCTTGGTTCACATTTTTCCCTGAATTTATAAAATTCACTAAATAACTGTCCCATAGATTTTTCTTTTATATCAATTTCTTCATATTCATAGTCAGAAGTAATTATTGGTTTTATCTCAACAATGTCTTTAAGATATTCTTTCATCTTTTTAAGATTAGACTGACTTATAACCTCATCAGTCTTTATTTCAAAATAAGCCCAAATTTCTCTGTCTTTATTTTCTTCACATACTTGTAAAGCTTCTTCTATTCCATTACATTTAAAAACTTCAATTGGTTTATAGTTATTAAAGTATATAGACTTTATTTCTGGTTTTTCTCCAGCTTTAATATCTACTATATTTGCTCCTTTAGCATAAATTCTTTCTTTTTTACTATATTGCAAAGGTGATCCCGAATAGTAAACATTTAATCTTTCAGATGCTTTTTGTGGTTTATGTAAATGTCCTAAAGCTATATATTGAGCATTTTGTGGTAAGTCTTGCTTGTCTACTGTAAGACTTCCTCCAAGCTGAATTTGTCTTTCTGAATCAGAGGGATCTCCACCTGCCACATATAAGTGTGACACAGCTATATTTATACTATCATCTTCAAAATTTTCTTCTAACTGTCTAAATATATCTCCTACTTTGGAAGAATAGCTTCTTTGTAGTTCTTCATCACTTTCAACATTTTTTATAGCATCATTTAATCTTTTTTCACTTGGATAAGGTAATGTTATGATTGTAGCCTTCTCACCATTTATATTTATTTTTAGACATCCTTCTTTAGCTTCAACTATTTCAAAACCTTTATATTTTCTTTCTATTGCTTTACTTAAAGGATATCCTAAAATTATTATTCCCTGTTCAGTAGCTAAAGGTGTAACAGCAGATAACCTTTCTGGATTATCATGGTTACCTGCAATTACTAATACACATCTCTTTCCGTCATTAGCTAGTTTACAAACTGTTTTATAAAATAGAGTCTCAGCTCCAGCTGGAGGATTTGAAGTATCATAAATATCTCCAGCTATAATTACCATATCTATATCATTTTCTTCTACTATTTTGATAAAATCATTGCAAAATTTTTCTTGTTCTTCTAATCTAGAATGGCCTTCTAGGTTTTTTCCTATATGCCAATCTGATGTATGAATAAATCTCATAGGCCCTCCTAATTTTTATAATTTAACTTCTTCATCTATATTAAATAAATATAAGTGTTTTTCCTTCACTTTTTTACCAGTTAATTTCGTCAGAGCCTCCCCATATAAATCCAACTGTTTTCTATATCTATCTATAACACTAGATTTATTTTCATCATCTACATAATCCGTTTTATAGTCTACGATTACTATTTCATCATCTTCTTCAAAGTATAAATCTATTATACCCCTTAACATTAGACTTTCCTCATCATATATAGCTCTATTATTTTGTATATCTTCATTATTTAAATAAATATCATTCATCTTAATCTGGGAGTATATAGTTTGCTCTCTTTTCACAAAATGAGATGATAACATTCTTTTTCCTACCCTAGATCTGAAGAATTTATATATTTTAAAAGGATTAATAACTACTGATTGTTTTTCAGTTATTATATCTCTTTTTATAAGTTCTTTTATCTGTTCTCTTATTTGGTCTATAGTTTTTATTTTGCTTAAGTCTAAAACTTCCATTACTAAATGAACTATTGTTCCTCTTTCTTGAGGTGTTATTTTATCTTTCTCCTGACTTTCTTGTATAAATAAAGGTTTTTTAAGAGTTATTTTATTTACTCCAACTTCACTATTTTCATCATTAGATAAAACTTCTTCAGATACAATTTCATCCTCTATTCCTTCTCCATCATCATATATACCTATATCTTCATATATATTTTCTGAGAAATCTTCTTCATGTTGGCTTTGCATCTTTTTAATTTCCGAAACAGATATACTTGCAGATACTTTTACACTTTCTTTAAATGGATACTTATAATTTAATTTTTCTTCTATTTCTTCTATATAATCAGACCCCTTCTCTTCACTTTCCATCTGATTTAATAAAGTTTCTAAATCTAATTCTTCTGCTTTTTCTTCTACAACCACATCATCTTTACTCCAAGCATTAAAGCTCCATTTTGAATCGTGATTTGATTGAGATATGACTTCAATTCCATATTCATTTCTAAGTTCTTTGAAATCTTTATGTTTTAAAACAGAAGGCATTATCCAATCTAAATAATTCTTCGCTTTTAATACATCATACTGTGAAACTGGATTATCTCCATCTAAATTTTTCCCCCACTTAACTAAAGTTGCTGGAATATCTTTAGTAGAGCCAGTAATTATTAATTTTTCTTTTGCTCTAGTTAAAGCAACATATAAGATTCTCATCTCTTCTGAAAGATTTTCTAAGTTAATTTTATTTTTTAATGCTTCTTTTGCAATACTTGGATAAGAAATTCTCCTATCTATATCTACTAATTGTGGTCCAAATCCTAACTCATAATGATATAACATATCTTTTTTAAAATCTTGAGTATTAAAGTTTTTGCTCATTGCTGAACAAAATACTATAGGAAATTCTAGCCCTTTACTCTTATGTATACTCATAATTCTTACAACATTAGCATTTTCACCAAGTGTCTTTGCACTACCCATATCTGAATTAGATTTTTTAATTTTATCTATAAAGTTAACAAAGTTGAAAATACCTTTGAAACTTGTTTCTTCAAATTGTTTCGCTCTTTCAAATAAAATCTTTAAGTTGGCTTGTCTTTGACTTCCACTTGGTAAAGCTCCTACATAAGCATAGTAGCCACTATTCATATATAAATACCATAAAAATTCATCTGTGCTCATATAAAGAGATTTTTCTTTGTATTCTTGTAAATCATGTAAAAATCTTCTACATTTTTCTGCTACTACTTGTTTTTCTTCCTCTTCAGTTTCACTTATCATCACTATACACTCATATAAACTGGAATTACTATTTTCTAATCTTATATCAATAAAATCTTCTGGTGTAAATGAAGTACATGGAAGTATTGGTGATTTTAAAACAGCAAGTAGAGATATATCTTGCATTGGATTATCTATAACTCTTAAAAATGCCATTACTGTTTTAATTTCTATAATATCAAAATATCCCATTCCCGTATCTGCATAAGTTGGTATACCCATATTTATTAATTCATCAGCAAATACTGGTGCCCAAGCAGATGTAGCTCTAAGAAGTATTACTATATCTTTAAAATCAACCATTCTATAATCATCAAGCTTCTTATCATATACTTTGTATACTTTTTTGTCTTCTCCTGGTGACATTAATTCTTTTATTATTTTACCCACCATACGAGCTTCTAATTGTATATTATCTAATTCTTCTTCTATATTTTCATCATCAGAGTTGATATCTTCACCTTTTTTATTATCTTTTTCCATAAGATGAATTTCAGTAGGTCCTCCTACTATTATCTCTTCATCTTCAACTTCTTTAAAGGATGCTCCTAAGTTTAGTGCTTCTTCTTTTGTATATTCAATTTCACCAATGTTCTTACTCATTATATTTTCAAAAACATAGTTACAGCTATCTATTACTTCTTTTCTACTTCTAAAATTTTTATAAAGCATTATTTTTCTTTCTTTGCTTCCTTTTTTTGTATCATAAGCAGCATATTTTTCCAAGAAAATTTCTGGTTTGGCTTGTCTAAATCTATAAATACTTTGCTTAACATCACCAACCATAAATCTATTTGGAGTTTCAATTTTTGCGATTGTACTAAGTAAAACTTCTTGAACATAGTTACTATCTTGATACTCATCTATAAATATTTCATAGAACTTCTCTCTGTACTCAAGGGCCACATCTGAAGGAGTTATTTTTCCATCTTCATCTGTATTAGTTAAAATATCTAAAGCAAAATGTTCTATATCATTAAAATCTATAATTCCTTTTTCTCTTTTTCTTTGGCTATACAGTTCTATAAATCTAAGTATTACTCTACTTAAAGCATTTATCACAGGGTATAACATCTCTATTTCTTTATTTAAACTTGATATATCCTTGTTAAAAGTAGAACTTTGCATAGCTTCTAAAGATTTTTTTGCATCATCTCTAATCTTTTTCGCTTTATCTTTGCTATCTTTTATATATTCCTCTGCACCTTTAGGAATTCTCTTAACACCTTTAACATAATTTTCAAATTCTAAAGAACAAAAAGTTCTATAAGAACTTTCCCAAGATTCATTACAGCTATCAAAAATATTTTTTATCATTCTATACTCTATTTTTAATTTATCCGTAAAAGTTTCTAATTCTTCAATTCCTTCTACCATTTCCAAAGCTTTTTCAAAATTAAGCACAATACCACTTAATTGAATCTTTACTGTATCTAATATTATTTTCGCCCATTTAGAAGTAGAAAAATCAAAATTATCATCTATTTCAAAATCTTTTACACTATCTTCTAACCATTTAATGGGATATGGCGCTGACATTACAAAAGAATAAATACTAAGTACCATTTGTTGTAAATTAGTATCTCCTCTTTTTTCACTGTAGCTTTCCACTAAGCTATAAAAATCTTCTTCTTTTTTCTCATAAAACTCTTCAAAGACTTCTTCGATAGTTTCTAACTTTAATATTGTACATTCAGTCTCATCACCAATCCTAAAGTTAGGATCTAAATCGATTTTGTGGAAATTTGATTTAATAACTTCTAAACAGAAAGAGTGTATTGTAGTTATACTAGCCTTATTTAGTAAAACTAACTGATTTTGTAAGTGTGAATCTTCTGGATTATCTTCTAATGCTTTACCTATTGCATCACCTATTCTCTCTCTCATTTCTGATGCAGCTGCATTAGTGAAGGTAACTACTAGCAAGCTATCTATATCTATAGGTTTTACTTTGTCTGTTATCATTTGTATAATTCTTTCAACTAGTACTGCTGTTTTTCCCGATCCAGCAGCAGCTGCTACTAATAAATTACAATCTCTACTATCTATTACTTCTTGTTGTTCACTTGTCCATTTTGGTGAGCTCACTATTTATTTACCTCCTTCTCCATTAATTTAATTACTTCTTCATCACTTTTATCATTAAGAATTGTGTATTGATTTCCTCTTATAGTAGAATCAAATTGGCATATTACTGAGTAAGAACAAAAATCACATGAAGTTCCATTTTTATTTTTACAAGGTAATATACTTATATCTCCTCCTACCATTCTTTCACATAATTCTTTGACTTCATATTTTACATATTCTCTAAGAATATCAAATTCACTGTCTGTTACACCTTTAGTATATCTACCCACATTCCCATTTTTATCAAAACTTGCTGGTATTACTAAAGAAGTTTTTCTTTCTCCTTCTTTAAGTGATAGATCCATTTGTCCTATAATATCTGGATTTTTTACAACTAAGCCACTCATTCTAAGTTTCTTTAATATTTCTTCTGTTATAACTGCATCTTTTTGATCTTCATTACTTTTTACAATAGGATTATCTATTCTGTTATATAAAATGGCAGCTGGTTTAATGTTTTGTTTTTTATGTCTATCACTTTCAATTATTGCATCTAAGTATACTAGTAGTTGCAATTGTAATCCATAATATACTTCTGTTAAACTAATTGATTTATCTCCTGATTTATAATCTATAATACGAATATATCTACTATCATCTTTTTCTAATTCATCGATTCTATCTATTTGCCCAACTAAAGTTACTTCTTCTCCATCATCTAATACAAGTTTAATAGGTGGATACTTACCATTTTTCCTAAAACTAACTTCATAATCCACGGGCTCAAAATTTCCTTGTTTTATTTGCATAGATATTATACTAATAGCTGAAACTAACATTTTCTTTAATCTATAGGCTAAATACTTATATCTTTCTGAAGAATTTAATATGAATCCAGGTATCTTATTAATCATTTCATCCACTATAAGAGATACTCTACCTTTTATATAGTCTTCATCTATTTCGTGCCAATTTAATTTATCTTTATTTAATGATTTAGAGAAAATATCTAGTATTTTATGGATAAATGATCCTAAGTCTGGGGCTGTAAATGAGTACTCTTTTCTTTCCTCAGCTTTTAATCCATATTGAATAAAGTATGAGAAAGGACACTGAGCATATCTCTCTAGTTTAGATACACTTAAATTTTTATTTTCATATAACTTTTTAATTTTGTCTTTTTCTACTTTATCAACTTGATTAGTATAACTAAGTCCACTAATAACTTTTTCAAGTTTGCTTCTATATTCATCATCACTTAAGAAATACCTATAGATATCTAGCCATATTTCATTTATCTCTCCTCTAATTTCAAACTCTTTTATGGCATTTATTAATTCGTTAAAAGTAGGTGCTTTTACTGTTATTTTTTCTAGTACATCTTCATGTCTATTTTCCATCTCTTTTAAGACATAATTTTTTATATCTATATTAGGGAAAATCTTTTTAAGCCTAGATATTATTATAGAAGGTCTTAAAGTTTTTCCTTCATGATCTGAGATAGGATAAGTTAAAATTAAATTTTCACTAGTTGATGTTAAAGCTTTATAAACTAAAAACTGCTCTTCATAGGTTTTTGTCTTGCTGTCTATATCAACCTCTAATCCTTTTTCTCCTAAATTTTCTCTATCTTTATCACTTAAAAGTCCACTTTCCTTAGATATTAACGGAAAGATTCCATCAGTAGTTCCTATTAAGTATAAATATTTTGTATCCGTATTTTTCATCCTATCTATACTACTCACAAGAACTTGATCCATACTTGGTGGAACTAATCCAAGTTCATATTCATCAAAACCTAAACTTATTAGTTTCATAAACTTATCTAGGGAAATTCTTTCATCCCCCATAAGTTCCACCATTTGGTCTAATATATCTATTACTATTTGCCAAACTTGAGAATATTCATTAGCAATTTCTAAATCTCCTTTTTCAGTAAAGTTGTTTATTAACTTTTCTAAAGTTTCTTCTATATTAATATCTAATAAAAACTCATATACATATTGGCAAATTTCTCTCACAGTTTTATTTTGTTTTTTAAGTTTTTCTTGTAAAGATATTATTGGAGCAAGAACTTTATCTTTAGTTGCATTTATTCTTTCTTTTTGAACTAGGTCATACTCATCTTCTTCACTTAAGTAATTAGGATTTACTTTGTAGTACCATTTTTCTTCAAACCATTTTTTACCTTTTATACCATTAAGAAGTACGTAGTTTTCTAGCAAACTTATTTCTTCATTACCCACTCCTATAAGTCCACTTTTCAAATATCTGAACATAGTCTCATAAGAGTATCTTCTATTTTTCATTTCTAAAGCAGATAATATAAGAACTATTATAGGATTATTTTTAGCTTCTCTTTTTACATCAATAAAGTTTGGAATTTCATATTCTTTAAAAATTGATTTAACTAAAAAATCGTATCTATTTAAGTCCCTTGTAGCTACTGTAATATCTTTATATCTTACTTTTTTATCTCTTACTAAATGAATAATATCTTTCGCTACTTGTTCTACCTCATCATATAAATTGTTAAATTCTTTTATTTTAATATGCTTAGTTTGTTTTTCATATTTTTTATAAGGATAAGCATGATAATATTTTTCTAAGTGCTGAAGCTCTTCATTATCTTTAAACCTTTTTACATCTTCTGTATTTAAATTAATATTTGTATGAATCTTTACTCCTTCTTCTGCTGCTATCTTATATAATTTATCAAAAGTATATTTAGTCCTTGAGAAAGCATCATTTTTTGAATAAGTAAATTGAGTCAGACTATCAATAGTTAAAGAAATATAAACTTCCTTTGCTTGTTTAAGTAATACTTTTAATACTCCATACTGATTAGGTGTAAAACCTGTAAACTCATCTATATAAATATAACTATCCTTAAAATACTCACACTCTTCTAATCTTTCAGCCAAAGATGTAAGCATGTCCTGAGAATCAACATAGTTTTCATGAAGATTTTTTTCAAACTCTGCATAAATCTTTGCAATATCTTTCAATTTATATCTTAAGGTTTCATTTTCAACTTCACCAGATATAGCCTCTAGCATGTCTGGTGACACGTTATATTGTTTTAATTCTGAAATCATATCTGTTATAGAAGCTACAAATCCTGACTGTGTAGATGATTTAGCATAAACTTTTAGTTCATTACTTATTTTATCAATTGATTTATATATCATCATAGCTCTACCACTAGAGTTAATATTTACATCAGTAAGTCCTCTTACTTTTGAAAATACTATACTACTCATAGTTTTAAAACTTAATACTCTACTTCTTAAATACTTATCCTTTTCTTCTCCTAAAAAAAGTTTAGACATCTTCTTTTCCATCTCAAATGAGTATTGTTCTGGAACTAAAAGAATAACATGACTAGTTTCGTTGTCTTGTACTCTTTTCTTTATTGAATCTAGCATAAAGGAAGTTTTTCCTATACCTCCTCTACCTAACACAAACCTAAGGCCCATATATGTCCTCCTCTAATTCTTCATAATTTATATCTTCGTTATTACATAATTTATTAAACTCACAATATTTACAGTGTTTTTTGTTTTTTATGACATCTATATTATTGCTAAAATCCGTTCCTTCAATATTTTCTATATAAGATGATATATTTATTATATTTTCATTATGCATCTCTTTACTATATCTTATAGTTATAGGTTCATCTTCCAGCTCTGGTTGATAATAATTCATACTTATATTTTCTATCTTATGATTTGGATATAATTCTTTTCTTATTACTTCTTCCGCTAAAAACATATATACCCTAGTTTGCATCCTATTTAATGCATTTTTATAACTTATCTTCTGTGACTCAGTTTTCCAATCCCAAAGACTTATATTATATTGATTTATTACAACTAAGTCAAATTTTGCTAAAATTTCTCTTCCATTAAAATTTAATCTTACTTCATACTCAGGAAGATAAAGATTTTCTTCATCTAAAGGAAGTAGCTTTTCTATTTTTTTCATCCATTTGTTAAAATCATCATTAGCACTACTTCCTATTGGGATATTAGAAAAATATCTCTCACAAAGTAAGTGAAAATCTCGCCCCCACTTCAAGCTATCATAGTATTCTCTACTTCCAATATCATCATATCTCCAATTTATATTATCTATATATTTGTATTTAAATTTAAAAGGACATGATTTATAAGTATTTAATGAGTTTTGGCTATAAGTAAAATATTTTAATTTTTCATCCATCTAAATCATTCTCCTTTCTTATCTATTACATTTTTTAATATATTTAAGTAAATTGATGGCTTTTGACTTTTCTTATCTATTGCAGATATTTTAGAGCTTGCTGATAAAATTAACATTTCTTTTGCCCTTGTAATACCCACATATAAAAGCCTAATTTTTTCTTTTATTAAACTTTCTTTAATCTCTTTGCCATAATCTTTGTTTATTTCACCATTTAAAATAAAGTCTATTTCTGACTTTATATTTGCATTTGGATTTTTATATTTTTCTTTTAGATACCACCTATCACATTGAAATTTTTGATAAATATTGTCTGGGAAATTAAATTCCGTAATTCCCAATAAAAATACACAATCCCACTCTAACCCTTTTGATTTATGATAATTACACACAGTTATACTTCCTGGATAAGGTTCATATCCATTTATTTCACTTACAACTTCTATAATATAACTAAAAACCTTATTTTTTCTGTCTGATAGTAAATTGTATACTTGCTGTAAATCTATTTTATTATTGTCTGCTATTAAGTATTTCACATAAAAACCTAAGTAGTCTACAATAGCTCTTTCTTGATTTTCAATTGACATATTGTCTCCTATGAAAAGAATCAATTTATCTATTCTAGTTAAAGAATATTCTATTATATTTTTTAATGCTTTTAATCCATATAAAAAGCTTTGATATAAGTCACTATCTATGTCAATTATTATATCTTTGCTACTATTCTCATCATACAATAATTCTTCAACAGTCAACCTTTTCTCTCTTATTAATTGGAAAAAGTCATTCTTACCTTCTTTATTTTCAGTTTTTATATATGCTTTATCTAATACTTCAATAAATTTTTCTATATTATCACAATTTAAAATAAAATCTATTATTGATGCTATATTATCTATAACCCTTCTTTTTCTAAGAGAGTTCGGACCTAGTTCTTCAAATTCTAAATCTTCTTTAATAAGTTCTTTAGCAACTAAATTTATATGATTATTGTACGGAACTAATATGCCTATACTCTTGTCTGGATATTTTTTATTTATATTTCTAACAAACTTTACTGTCTGTTCTATTTCTTTATCAAATGTTTCATACCATTTTAAGCTTATTTGATACTTATCAGGACATGGATTTTCTTTATATCCCATATTTTTAGGAACTGTCTTTATATCCATTTCTTCTAGGGCATCTCTACACTCTGTACTTTTTAAATCTTGTGTTACATATTTTACTAAAGTATTAGCTAAGTTAATAACATCTTTTGAGCTTCTATTAGACATGTCCATTCTATAACAATAGTCACTATTGTCTATAAATTCCTTAAAAAACTTAGGATCTGATGAAGAAAAAGTTCCTGTTATACTTTGATTTATATCTCCAACTCTCACAAGGTTATTATGATTTTCACATATTAAACTAATTATCTTTCCTTGTATTTCATTAGAATCCTGACACTCATCTTCAAATACATATTGATATCTATTTTGATATTTTATTCTTAATTCTTCATCCATACATAATACTTTATAAGCTAAAATTAATAAATCATCATAGTCTAATAAGCCATGACTTTTTAATTTCTTTTCATATTCTGTATATATAGGAAGAATTATTTTTAAAATACCTCTACGATTTTCTCTCATTATTTCATCAAGTTTTTGTGGTGATATTTCTTTGTATTTTAGTTCTCCAATAGTATTTTGAACTAAATCATAAAATCCATTTTCCCAAGCATCTAATTGTCTATCTTGCCATAGGGGGTCCTTTTGTTCTTTTAAGAAAAATCTAAAAGCTTTTTCGCCTCCATTAGCTCTGAAATTATTTATGCATTCACTAAGTATCATAGTTTTTTGTAAATCATCAGCAATATTAAAATCTTCATGTAGCATAACAACTTCTGGCTTTTCTTTTATAATTTTCACTGCCAAAGAATGTATAGTCATAACTTCATATGAATTTTTATCATCTATCTTTTTATCTTCTAATATTTTCTTTATTCTAACTTTAAAATTATTTACGGCACTATTCATATAAGTTAAAATCAAAATTTTTCCTTTTCCTTGCTTTTTTTCTTCCAATAATTTTGCAACTAAATTAGTAACTATAAAAGTTTTTCCAGCCCCAGGTACTGCAGGAACTGCCATTTTACCTTTTTCATATTGAATTATTGGAAGTTGATCTTCCCTATAATTTATCTTAGTCATTATCCTTATCTCCTCTATCTAATAACCTTAGTAAAAGGCCATATAACATACTTTCCTGCATAAATCCATTTACACTATACTCACTTTTATAAGCATATACTTCTTTACTATTAATTAACAAATTATATACTAAATTATAAAGGTAATATTTTTTATTAATTTCTTCTATTTCATCACTATATATTTCCTTCTCTTTGAATGATTTTCTAAGAACTAATGGATTAGCTATATCTTTTTCTATCCTCATATTCCAAGCATTACTTCCTATATCTATCCAAAGTTGTATCTTCCTATTAATATTAGAGCCTATATAAGTGTATGGTGTGGTAATTATAATTTTATCTGAATTTTTCATATCTTCTATATCGGAAGACATATAAAAATCATTAATATTGCTTTTTAAGCACTTAATAAATACCTGGCCTATCTCTTTTTCATCTTTAATTTCTAAATTATCTAATATATCACTAAAACTTTCACTTTGCTTTATAATTTCTTTACATGATATTATTTCTGTTTTTCCATCCTTAAGATTTAACATCTTTTCTATATAAAACTGAATTAAAAATTCACTTATTTTAATATCTTTACTTTGTTTATTTTGTATATACTGAATTAAGTCCATATAATTTTCATCATTTTGTCTATTATTGAATATTTTTAGAGCTTTTATCTTATTTACTCCAAAAATAATCTCAATAAAATTAATATATTCTTCATCTTTTATTAAGCTTTGTAAATTATAAAATATACATGTTGCCACAACTAAAGCATTTGCGTAAGCATGGTCCATAATTTTACTATCTATTTTAGTATTTGCTACTTCAATATTTTTACGTTTTAATAAATTACTTATTTTATAATCTAATATGGAATTATTTATAGGAGATATTATAGCTATATCCTTTAACTCCACTCCCCTATGCACTAACTCTTCAATCTTTTCAACAGAATTGTTTATCATTTCATCATATAAACTAGCACTTTCATCTAATTCAATTAATTTTTTTCTATCTTCTATTTGTTTTAACTCTATTTCTTCTTTTATATTTTTAATTTCTTCTGTATATTTTGATTCTTTAAATTCATATAATTTCATTAGGTTTATTTTTTCTAATTTATTGCCTATATCATCTTTAGTAAAGTATTTTTTAATGATATTTTCTTCTAAATGCTTAATATCCGTATTTTTAAAAGATGAGTAATCCTTACTATTATCATAGAAAATATAAGTTTCATTTACATTATCTATTAACTCTGTAATTAAGTTAGCTTCACTTACAGATGAACTTTCTAAGCTATCTATAATTAGATAATCGTATTCTTCTCTCAATCTTTTAATATAAAAATCATTATTCAATAAAAAATTATTATATAGATATACAGAAATTGAATTATCTATTATGGAATTAGATAATAATGCATTTACATAAAAATCTATAACCTCTTGCATCTGACTATAAGAAAATCTCATTAAATTATCTTTATTTTTCTTAGATTCATATATTTTTTCTCCTATAGCATGAATATCTATATCATTAAAACAAGCCTTGCTAAGATTATCTAATATGTTTCTGCATATACCCTTATCTGTCCCTACTATATCTTCAAAATAATTTTCATTATTTCTTTTTTTATTTATAAAATCTATTAAAATATATTCACTTAAGCTCTGAGATATAAAGGATGGGCTAATCTTATTTCCATTTATTTTTGAACAGTTTTCAGCTACTATTGGCCAATACTTAATTAACTCATTATGTACAAAATGACTATATGTAGTTATTTTTAATTCTTCACTACATCTTAAATTCAAACTTCTCAAGTAATTTAACTTTGTTATTGCATTTGGTACTATGAATAGTATATTTTTAGATCTGTAATTATTTTTTTTGATTATATCTTTATATATATTTAAAAGTTTTTCTTTTTTCTTGTTTAAATCGACCTCTTTAAATAAATATCTCATTTAATCACCTTTTTCTTATGTTTTCATAAATTCATTTATATTAATTATATAATACTTTATAAAATTTTACTCATTCACTGTATTTATTTTTATACATATTAGTAGTTCATTAAATTTAATCTAGGAGTTTTCCACAGTTGCAAACCAATATAAATTTCTTGTATGTAAAAAATTCCTTTTGCTTAAGTTATCATATAAGTCATAATTTCCTTACAATAAAAAAATGGATTATACCATTAAATTAAATGTATAATCCATTTTTATATTATTAACTATGAAATTAAGCTTTTATAATTATTTAGTGGCTTTTAATTTTTTACGATATACAAATAATGCTCCTAAAGCAAGTAACAATATTCCTGAAGGTAATAGTATACTTGAGTCGCCAGTTTTTGGAGAGTCTCCATTATTAATGTTATTATTTCCACCATTTCCATTATTAGATCCACTGTTGTTGCTACTATTCCCACTGTTTCCATTGTTAGATTCACCATTGTTGCTACTATTTCCACCGTTTCCGTTGTTAGATCCATTATTGTTACCGCTATTTCCACCATTTTCATTATTAGATCCACCACTGTTGCTACCATCATCAGTGTCTGGTGCTGGTTTTACAGGCTTTAATTCTAAAGATTCTTTTGCTGCTTCAAGGTCAACTTTAGCATTTATAAAATCTTTAGCACTAGTATTTTCTACATTTTCTAACATAGATTTTAATACTTCTAATGCTTTATTATATTTAGATACACTTTCTTCTGTATATTTACTTAAATCTATCTTTTCTATATTGTTAATATAATCAACAAGCACCTTCTTATTTACTCTTATTACAAGATTATTTATAGCATTTTTAATATTAGCTACTGATTTTTCTACTTCTTCTTGTTTACCAGATACAAATAAATCATCTGTGCCATCCAATAGTTTTATTAATTCATTATAGCTATCTAGAGTATAACATTCACAATTAAGCCCTTTAGCCATATTAACTACATTACGTAATTCAACTATATTTACTAAGGAATTTTTTAGTCCTAATAATTCATTTTGATATCCTTCTAATTCTTTTTCACTCATTGAATCCAAGTTCATATTTTCTATCTCAGCTACTCTATTCATTAATACTGTATATGAATTAGTAGTATAATTATCTTTATTTAAAGCTTTTAACTCATCAATAAATTTCTTGATATTTTCACTTGAAGCTACAAATTCTAAGTTGTTTTTAGCTTTAGTAATTTCAACTATTATGTCTTCTATTTCTTTAGCAGTACCATCAACTAGTAATTCTTTTCCAACAGTTATTGCATCTTCATATACTTTGAAAGATTTTTCTGTATAAATACTTGAATCAGATATAGCATCAAATTCTTCTATCTCTAATACTAGTGAAGTAATTTCTACCAAACCTTTTCTTAAATCTTCTATAGATTTTATACCTTGTTCAAATAGTTCTGGATCTTGAGGCTTAGTTCTATTTAATTCAATTAATTCTTCTAACTTTGTTTTTGCATTTAATAGTGCATCCCATGAATTCTTAGTGTAAGTTTTTTCTGGATTTTGTACATTTTTTATAAATTCATTAATGTCTTCTATTACAAACTCAGCTTCTTCTCTATTTGCAGGATTGTATACTAAATCAGCTTTAGCTTTATTTAATTCTTCAACTAATTTATCAACATCTTTTTGAGATAAATTATCAACATCCTCCATAGCTTTTTTAGCTGCATTTAAAGCTTTTTGATATTTTTTCCAAGTTGTAACTGTATATTTAGAACTATCAAGATTCTCATTTATTAAGGATTCTAAATCAGAAACATCAGCTCTTAACTCATGATTTTCTTTTGCTTTTTCTATTTCTTTAACTGCACTATTTACAGCTTCTTGTGTTGAATATTCATTATCATAAATTTCTTTACCAACTTTTATAGCAGTTTCATATGCTTTCGCTGAATTAATTGTCCAGTTTGAAGTATCTATATTTTCATCTATTAATTTTTTTAAATCTTCTTTGTCAACACTTGTATCTTCAGCTGACTTAAATACTAATTCCACTAAGTTTGGAACTACTCCATCCCATTCAAACTTAATATCTAATATTATAGTTCCTTCTGGTAATACAAATTCATTTGTCCCTTTATTTAAAGTTCCTAATTGCACCCATTGTGCTCCCTTAGTTGGAGACATAACTCTTGCACTCACGTTTGCATTTGAAATTACTTTAGCATTCTGCATTACTTTAATGTGATTTACTTTGTTATTTTTAGATAATGAATATGTAAGATATCCGCTATCTGCGCTTGGTATATACATTGTAGTAATATCACCATCAACTAAATATTCAAACAATCCATTTTCAGTATCTGAAACATTTGAATCAAATGTTGGGTTATTTATTGATGGAATATACTCTCCACCATTTATTTCTATTTCGTTTATTCTTGTCCATCGGTGTGCATAAGATTGAGAAAGCTCTAATTTAAGATAACGAGCTTTTTTATTTATATTAGTTCCTTCAGCCACATTATAGGAAATTTCATGTCCAGGGAAACAGTCATTTATATTTGAATCATCAACTGTTGCATTAGCTTCTTGATTTCCAATTGTAACTACAGCTTCACCCCAGTTTTCTTTATCTGTAGAAGCATAAATTTTACCATCCCTTATATAATCTTTGTGTGAATCATGAACTACTATTTTTAATTTATCTAAGTCAATTTCTTGCCCTAAATCAATAATCATATGATCACCTTTAGTTTGACTTCTGTTAAATTGTACAGCCGTTGTGCGATCTTTGTCAAACAAATCTTCTAATTTACCAGCATAAATTGGTCCCATATTATTTTTTATAACTTTTGGCTTTCCAAATTCTCTAGATGATAATCTGAATTCACTTACATCAAAAGTAACTGCCGATTTTCCTAAATTAATTAAACGAACATATTTTGCATTAGTATTTTCAGTTAATGTTTTACTATCTATATTAACCCATTCATATCCATTTTTAGAAACTTGTAATGTAACTTTGTCTAATCCATTACCATTTACAACTATTTCTGTTAGTTCATGAATACGATCCAACATTAATCCTATATATTGATCTTTTTCTAATGTTATATTACTAAGTTCAACCATGCTAGCATTATCTTCAAAGTAATCTGCTGGATGATCTTTGTACTTTTCTACATTAGTATATACTTTACCATTATGATCTATTTTTGCATTAACTTCAAATTCTCTAAATCCAATCCAAGTATTTTGATTTTCGTTATTTCTTAAACGTATATATTGAGCTTCAATATTTTTATCTGAAAGATCTATTATTATATCCTTCTCATTTTTGCATTGCTTAATTTCTTTGTAATCAACACCATTTAAAGAGTATTCTAAAGTAGCATTTTTAAAGTAATCTCCTGAGCTAGCATTTGGACCTTGAAGAATTTTAATTTTGCCAAGAACTATTGGCTCACTTAATTTTACGCCTACATAGTCACCTGCTACAGTAGTATTTTGTGGATTTACTAGTTGTCTTACATTATAATGAACACCTGTATTTTCATCTCCATCTAGCATATCAGATTCTTTTCCAGAATGAATACTCCATCCATCAGTTGTACGTATTACTTCACTTGTAAAAGTTGGGACTTCAGGTTGTGGAGTAGTTAATATTTTAAA
>NZ_JAGHFM010000301.1 GCF_017888745.1 Terrisporobacter sp.
ATTAAAAGGCATGCTAAGGATAATTATGACCAATATTTTAAACAAAATAGAAGACCTATAATTAATTTATTACAGGTCTCTCTATGCTCTTAAAATTTAAATGTTAAGAAAAGCTTGTGCTATCAATTTCCTTGTATGTAAAAAATACCTAATAAGTATTATTAGGTATTTTTATTAAAACTATATTATTTTTCCTTATCTTTAGATTCATTAACTTCTTTTGAATCTACAACTTCTTGTATATTATTAGTAAATTCAGCTTCTTTAGTTCTATTTTCTATAACAGTCTCATCTAAATTTGAATTTTCTCCTGCAAATTCTTCTCTAACTTCATCAACAGGTTTTCCATTTAATATTTCCATGAATTCTTCACCTGTTATAGTTTCTCTCTCTAGTAAATAATTAGAAAGTTCATGAAGTTTATCTATATTTTCTTCTAATATTCTTCTAGCTTTATTATGAGCCTCTTTTATTACACTTAATACTTCTTTATCTATTTTGGCAGCTGTTTCTGGTGAACAAGCTAATGAAGCATCTCCACCTAAATATTGATTAGTAATAGTCTCAAGAGCCATCATATCAAACTCTTCACTCATTCCATAACGAGTAACCATAGCTCTAGCTATTCTTGTTGCTTGTTCTATATCATTAGATGCTCCCGTTGTGAATGAATTAAATATTAATTCTTCCGCAGCACGACCACCTGTAAATGTTGCTATTTTATTGAAGGCTTCTTCTTTTGACATAAGAACTCTTTCGCCTTCTTCAACTTGCATTGTATAACCTAAAGCTCCAGATGTACGAGGTATTATAGTAATCTTATGAACTGGTGCAGATTCTGTTTGTTTTGCTGCAACTAGTGCATGACCTATCTCATGATAAGCTACTATTTTCTTTTCTCTTGGAGATATTACAGCTCCTTTTCTTTGGTATCCAGCTATAATAACTTCTACTGATTCTTCTAAGTCTTCTTGAGTAGCTTTATGTCTACCCATTCTAACAGCTCTAAGTGCAGCTTCATTTACTATATTAGCAAGTTCTGCACCACTAGCTCCAGCTGTTGCTCTTGCTATTCCATTAAAATCAACATTTTCATCCATCTTAACATTTTTAGCATGAACCATAAGTATATCTTCACGACCTTTTAAGTCTGGAAGTTCAACTGGAACTCTTCTATCAAAACGTCCCGGTCTAAGTAAGGCTTTATCTAAAGATTCTGGTCTATTAGTTGCTGCAAGTATTACAACACCTTTTTTACCATCGAATCCATCCATTTCAGTTAGTAATTGGTTAAGAGTTTGCTCTCTCTCATCATTACCACCCATTCCTCCACCATCACGTTTTTTACCTATAGTATCAATCTCATCTATAAATACTATACAAGGAGCTTTTTCTTGAGCTTGTTTAAATAAATCTCTCACTTTTGCAGCACCCATACCAACAAACATCTCAACAAATTCAGAGCCTGATATTGAGAAGAATGGTACTTTAGCTTCACCTGCTACAGCTTTTGCAAGTAATGTTTTACCTGTTCCTGGAGGTCCTACAAGTAATGCTCCTTTTGGCATTGTAGCACCAATTTCTTCATATTTTTTAGGATTATGTAAAAAGTCAACTATTTCCGTTAAAGATTCTTTAGCTTCATCTTGACCTGCTACGTCTGCAAAAGTCTTACCTGTTTGTGCTTCCACATATATTTTGGCATTACTTTTACCAAACTGCATAGGGCCTCCTCTACCACCCATTTTTTGAGTTACTTTCTTCATCATAAAATTAAGGAATCCTATCATCAATATTGTTGGTAGCACCCAATAAAGTATAATATCAACTATTGGTGAATCTTCTTGAGGTATTTCTTGTTTGAATTTTACTTTTGCTTTATATAAACGATCTACTAATTCTGGATCATTAACTTGTCCAGTTATATAAACTTTATTTTTGTCGTCCTTTGTATTAAAAGTAATTTGTTTTGAGTTTTCAATATCTACTTGGTTTACCTTTCCTTCATCAACCATTGTAAGGAATGTCCCGTAATCCACCTCTTGCACTTTTCCACTCATTTTATACATTGCTGGAAAAATAAAAGAATTTAGGATTACTAGTAAAAGAAGTATTATCCCATAATAATATAACCATGATTTTTTTTGCGGTTTCTTTTCTTTCATAAGATATCTCCTAGCTTAATTTAAATATATTATTATTAAATATACCCATCATATATGCTTTAAAATCAAGATATGATATCATATAAAGCATATAAAATGACTTATATAAAATAGTAAAATTAATAAAGTATTTTGTCAATATTTCTAATACTATAATTTATTATTTATATTGATTTTGTGTATTTTATTAATTTTTTATAATATATAATTATAGAGTATGTATTTGAATTTATTGTGAATTATTATGATTCAAGTTAATGGAGGGAAAATATGTTAGATTTTACAGAAGAATTCAAAGAGGTAAAAATATTTACAGGTGTATTTTGGTACTTCTTCACTATATTAGCAGTTATTTTTATAGCAATTTTTAGTAATAATGAAAGTCTATATAATAATGATAATTTATTATCTTTAATTTCATCATCTTTATTTATTATTATACTTCTATATAAATTTAGAATTTCTAAAAATAAGATTATTTTATTAATTAAAGATTATTTAAAAAAGTTAAATTTAAAAGAAATATTTGGAGTAGTTTTAACCCAAATAATTTTATCTATAGGGATTAGTTCATTATTAATAGCAATAACTTACTATACGTTTCCTGAAATGTTAAATAGCTTATTAGAAGAGTCTCCTATTGCAGAGGCATCTACATACCAAGGATTAATTATCTCAATGCTTATAACTGTTATTTGCGCTCCTATTTCAGAAGAGCTACTATTTAGAAGTATTATTTTTAAGAGAACTAGCAAAAGATTTAATATTTACATAGGTATGATATTTTCTTCTATTGTTTTTGGTATTCTTCATATAGAACTTGCCATAATTGGTGCTTTTATATTTGGAATTGCTTGTTGCATATTATATATTAAGTATAAAAATATATTGATTCCTATAACAGTTCATTTCTTGAATAATTTATTATCTTTTTTACCAGAATTATTTTCTGATCCTACTGTAACTGTTGAGAGTACTCCCTTCACAGAAAGTGATGCAGTTAGTTTTTTAATTGTGGGTTCTATATCATTTTTGATAGGTATGTTCTTTTTTATTAAATTTGTTATGAAAAATAAAGAGTACCTTAAATGTAGATTTACTTCAAGAAACAAAGAAGCTTTCACTTCTCAAAATTCTTAAAATTACTATTTGTTATTAATTATATATAAAGTCTTCATGTGTAATACATATGAAGGCTTTTTTAGTGTAAGTTATATTTGAAATTATATTTTTTAAATATAACTTACACTAAAAAAATATATTAAA
>NZ_JAGHFM010000048.1 GCF_017888745.1 Terrisporobacter sp.
AAGCTTCAGCAACTTCTGGATATCCTTCTCTATCAGCTTGTCTTGACATTGCAAGATACATTCCTACTTCTGTACATTCTCCAACGAAGTTAGCTCTTAATCCTTCTACTACTTCTTCGTCTATTCCTTGAGCAACACCTATTCTGTGCTCATCTGCCCATTTTAATTCTCCAGTCATTTCTTCGAACTTATCAGCTCCTACTTTACATACTGGACATACTTCTGGAGCAGTTTCTCCTTCATATATATAACCACATACTGTACAAACAAATTTTTTCATTTTAAATTACCTCCCCTGATTTTATATTAATTTAATTATTACATTCTTATTTAAAACTATAATCTTGTTTACAATATATATATACCACTTATTATTGTGTTTAAACAACTTTTTTAAATTTTATAAAAATGTAATTAATAAGTTTTTATAAAAAGTAACTACACTATCAATAATTTATTTTTCCAAGATATTAATGTAGAAGTAGGTAAGAACGCAATAGATATCGTCTATATAATATGACAAATATTTATAAATTGTTTACAACTTATTATCATTCCCATGATTTTTCATCAATTACACTTACTATGTGTCAAATTAACGATACAAAAAGCTTCGTCGTATTTCAGTTAAAATGTTATCCGTTTTTTTAACTACATTAATATTTCCATTGATTGTTGCTGTAATATGCAGGTTTATTACATATAATTTAGATTTATTCAATGTTTCTTTATCAGGCAGGTCAGGAGCAAGTCAGATTACTTCTAGTGTTAATCCATTAATAGTAATACTTGAGTATGTCCCAAATAACATAGATACTGTACTAATTACAATCAACATACCTGCGTTTACCACAACTCTTAATATGATAAAGGATGCTACAACTACCGTAGTTATCGCAAAATCAGAAAATACTTTATATTTAGACATATATAATTCTTAGTACACAATAAAACCACCTATTTTGCAGGTGGCTTTTATTATTTTGTTTACTTATCATATCTATCTTCCTGATCCTCATCTTTATCATTATCATGATTATAAATAATATCTTTACTAAACTCAATTATTTTACAAGTTGTAATTCATATTATGATCTACACCCTTGTATAATTCAAAACCTTTAAATGTAGCTCCTGATACTTTCTTCATCATTATTGATATTCTAAAAATTATTTTATTTTTAAGCGTCATATAAATACGTCTGATACCATATCGTAATCTTTATATTATGCTAAAGTTGAAGCTAATACTCCACTTCCAACTAAACCTGCATCATCACCAATTTCAGCTAATCTTATATCTATATTAACACCATCAAATACAAACTCTCTTACTTGACTTATAATTTTATCTATGTATTTAGGATTGTTTAATATTACAGATCCCCCCAAAACTATTACTTCTGGATCCACTGTAGTTATTATATTAGCTATAGCTTTGGATATATTTAGCACCCAAGTACTAATAATATCTTCATATTCTTTATTTCCTAACTCAGCCCTATCAAAAACATCTTTTGTAGATAAATCTAAATTTAACTTTTTACTAGCGATTCTACCAATATTTCTTCCACTACATTGACCTTCTACTGCACCTTTGTTTAATCCACTATGACTATATGTATCTTCATTAATAATCATATTACTTATTTCTGCTGCTATACTATTAAATCCGTTAACTATTTGGCCTTTATATATAAATCCTCCACCAACTCCAGTTGATAAAGTTATATAATATACACTTTCACAATTTTTTGCTACTCCAGCCATAGCTTCTCCAAATCCTGCAACATTTGCATCATTATTAACTGCTACTGGTAAATTAAATTTGTTCTCCATGTATTTCTTTATTTCAAAATTTTCCCATCCAATTAAATTTGGTGGATTAATAATTATTCCTTTTTTTAAATCTAAAGGCCCTGGGCATCCTACTCCTATAGATTTAATACCATAGTCCATCCATCTTTTATTAATTTCTTCGTACAAATTATCTAAGTTTACCATAGGACCATCAGAAACTTTATTTTCTATTTTAAATTTTTCCAAAATAGTATAATGTTCATTCATTATACTAGCCCTAATATTAGTTCCCCCAATATCAATTCCTATATAATAATCCATTTCATCCTCCAAAATGTTAAATTAGCCTAATAAATTTAATATCATTCTAATATTATCATCTATATAATTAATTCATAGTATTATTTTTTATCTTAATTATTGTCATAAAGTATATCAAATACCTCTTCATTTGATTTAGCATCTAATAATAATCTACATATGTCATCATCTGCCAACTTAATACAGATGCTAGAAATTATTTTTCCTTCTATACCAACATCTCCATATTCTGGAACTGCAAAAAGTATAAAGAAGCTTACAGGCAAACCATCTACACTTCCCCATTCTATTTCACAGTTAGTTCTTCCTACAACAACCGATGCTTTTCTTACATATTTAGATTTCCCATGAGGAAGAGCAATATGATTTCCCACACCAGTTGAACCTGCATACTCTCGTATATAAACATCTTTTAAAAAACCATCTTTATCATCTATGATTTTATTTTCATATAATATATCTGTTAATTCCTCTAATACACCTTCTCTATTAGTAGACTTTAAATTTAAATCTATAAAATTATTATTTAGTACACTATTATTTTTCATCTGAATTTTCAACTACATTATTTAATAAAAATTCTTCTATATCTCTTTCTCTTTCACATTCTAATATGTAGTTTACATATTTTCTTGAAGTATATAATCTATATATTGAAAGCAAATTTTCTTTCATATAATTGTAATCATTACATAAAAGATAAAAAGAAATGTCTTTATTTTTATTATCTATAGTAGTAATTAACTTATTAG
>NZ_JAGHFM010000302.1 GCF_017888745.1 Terrisporobacter sp.
ACTAGAGTTATTTATAAATATATACATTAAATAGAATTTTTAGTGTGAATAAGAGTATGCGTAAAAGAATATTAAGTTAATATATTTCCGTTATTTAGTCAAAGACTCTTTTGGGGGAAAATTTGAATTATTATTTTATATATTTAAACTTTATTCTTGGGATTTAAATAAAATTTCATAAAGATGATTATAAAAGGTCAAAGGGTGATTGTTATGGGAAAAATATTAATCGTTTCAAGTTCTAGTAAGAGTAAAGAACTTTTAAATAATCTTACCAAGGAAAGTGGAAATTATGATATTTCATTAGTTAATAATGCAAGTGAGTGTAAAAAAATAATAAGCGAAGTCATATTTGATTTAATTATAATTAATTCACCATTAAGTGATGATATGGGAGCTAACTTAGCAGTATTAATAAATAAAAATACAGAATCTTCTGTTATATTAATAGCTAAAAGTGATTACAGATATACGATTAATGAAGATTTAGAAGCTAAGGGAATATTTATAGTTGAAAAACCTCTAAACAAAATAGTTTTTATAAATGTAATTAAGATGTCACTTATTCATAGAAAAAAGTTTAAACAAATTATAGAAGAAAATAAAAAATTAAAAGTTCGAATAAATGAAATAAAATTGATAAGTAGAGCTAAGGCTGCACTTATGCGATATTTAAGAATGAGTGAGAGTGAAGCTCATAGATATATTGAAAAACAAGCAATGGATCTTAGGATTACAAAAGTTGAAATTGCGAGAAACATACTAAAAATCTATGAAATCTAAATATAAAAATTCGTTTTAAAAATAAAATGGTTATACTTATTATAATTTATGGGAAATATAGATATGGAAAATATATAACTAAGAAAGGATGTTTATTATGAAGGCATTTGTAAATAAAGATACATGCATAGCATGTGAAACATGTCCAGCTGTTTGTCCAGAAGTATTTAGTATGGATGATGATGGATTAGCAGTTGCTATAACAGATGACATACCAAGTGATTTAGAAGATAGCGCTGTTGAGGCTAGAGACAGTTGTCCAGTTGATGCAATAGATATAAAAGAATAAAAATAAGCTGTGTCGATATGAATATATTCATTTTGACACAGCTTATTTATTTGTAAATAAATTGTTATACTATAGAATTTTTATAATACCTGAATCTGAATCATCTTTATTTGACAATTTATTTTTTTTGAAAAATACAGTAAGCAAGATAAGAGCAATAATTAAACAGATAAATTCAGATACAGCCGTAGTTATCCAAATTCCGTTTCCACCAAATAAAGAAGTAAGAATAAATAAAGTTATTGTTACTATAACTAAACTTCTTCCAAGAGATATTATGGCAGAAGATACTGGTCTCTCTATTGCAACAAAGAATCCTGAAATTATTAAATTAAACCCTAAGAATAAGAAAGATATAGCATATTGTTTGAATACTAATACAGTAGTATTAAACAATTTTGACTCATTTGGATTTATAAATAAAGATGTAATATTGTTTGCAAATAATAAAGAAATTGTAAATACAGCTACAGAAGCAATTAGAACCGTTTTAAGTCCTAACTTAAATAAATAGATAACATTTTTTGATTCACCTGCACCAAAGTTATAACTAATTAGAGGCTGAACACCTTGTGTAATACCTATCATTGTCATAAGTATTAAAGTATTAACATAGCAAATAACACTATAAGATATTAAGGCATCTTGGCCTATTAATCTAAGTAAACTTTGATTAAATAAAATTGTAACTATACCTACACTTAGTTCTGAAGTACAATCAGGGAATCCTAAGCAGATAATTCTTTTTATAGTACTAAATTCAAATTTAAATTTTGTAAATTTTAGATTAGATTTTTTTCTTAAGAAATGACTTAAGAAAAATATAGTGGAAAGCACTTGAGATATACCTGTAGCAATAGCCGCACCTTTAACGCCATATCCTAATTTAATTACAAATATATAATCTAATACTATATTAGTAATAGCTGATATTAATACACCAATAGTAGCTAAGAATGGGAAACCATCAGCTTTTACTATTACCTCTAAAGAATAAGAAACTATAAAGAATATATTAAATAAAGATATTATAAATAAATAATCTTTTACATACCCTATAGTATCTGGTGTTGCACCTAAAAAATTAGAGATAGAGTCTAAAGCTACTAAAGAAACTACTGTTATTATAATTGCAAGTATTATTATAGTAAATAAATTTAAAGTAAAAGCCTGATTTGCTTTTTCAATGTCTTTTTTACCAAGATACATAGCTATTATAGTAGATGCACCGGTAGAAAACAACACAGATATGGCAAATACAAAATTGATAAAAGGCATTGATATATTTACAGAGGCTAATGCCAATTCACCTACGCCTTTGCTTACGAATATACCATCTACTATTGTGTAAAGAGAAAATACCCACATAGCCACAACTGATGGTCCTAAATACCGTAAGAATTGTTGAAATAACTTTCTATTCATTTTATCACTCCTCATATTAATATGATAAAGCTTGGTATAGTACCAAGGTCAATAAAAAAACAAATATTTTTAATACTATTGAAAAATTTTTTTCTTTGTGAAATAATATAATATCAGTAAAAACTAATAAAGGAGCAAAAATGAAAGACTACTATAAAATTGGAGAAATATCTGAAATGTACGATATGAGCAGAGATTCATTAATGTACTACGAAAAATTAGAAATTTTAAATCCAATTAGAGATGATAACGGATATAGATTATATAGTATTTCAGATATATGGAGACTCAACTTAATTAAAGAATTAAAAAGTTTAGGATTTTCTTTTAAGAAAATAAAAGAGTATTTAGATAATAGAGATATAAAATCAACGGGTAAATTATTAAATGATGGAATACATTTATTAGATGATCAGATTTTAAAATTATTAAGACAAAAAGAAAATATGAGAAAAAGAATGGAAGCTATTGAATATACCTATAAAAATTCTAATTTAAATAATATAGAATTAAGTTATATAAAGCGAAGAAAAGGTATCATATTAAATGGACAAATCAAAAGAGATGAAGAATTTGATTTATTAATACAAAGACTTCAAAAAAATCATAATAATAAGATTAGTATTTTAGGAAATAGTAATTTAGGAGCTACATTTAATATGAGATCATTAAAAGAAGGTATAACTACGGATTTTGAATCTGTTTTTTGTCTTTTAAAAGAAGATTCACAGGATTATAATATAGTATTTGAAGAGGGATACTATGTTACTCTAACTTATGGAGGCGACTATATAAATAATCACAAGTGTATAGAGAATATGTTTGATTTTATAGAAGAAAATAATTTAATAATAACTGGTAATCCTATTGAAATTTATAAGATAGATATTCATGAAACGGAAAATAAAGATGAATTTATCACAGAAATTCAAATACCTATAAAATGTTAAAGATGATGTCAGAGTGAACATCATCTTTTTGTTTTATTCAAATACTATTCTACCCATATGGGAGACGTTATAGTTTTTTTATTATTATTTTGAGTTACGACTACATAATAAAAGGTATATTTTTTTACTTTTTCTAATGTGAAATCTAATTTTGCATAATTTGAATTAAAATATTTTGTTTCGATTAAATCATTATTATTACTATAAACCTGAATTTTATTAATCTTATCATTGTCGTCATTGTCAATGGCACTTATTGTGAATTTAAGCATTTTAGGTTCTTTAATTATACTTCCCATAGGAGATTTGTTGATAAAATAGTCTACTTTTATATTTTTATCTTCACTCACATAAAGTCTTCTATTTTTTAAGGCATCAGATAAACTTTCCTTTGTTAGCTCTTCACATAAAACAATATTTCTAAATTCACAACTTACATTAAAACTATCTTTATCATCTACAATAAGTGGAGCTAAATGCCAACCATTATTTAATGCTTCAATATAATGATTAAAATTAAGTTCATATTTATTATTATCCAATTTTATTTTTTCAACTTCAAATAAAGAAACAACTTTATCTCCATAAGGTGAGTATTAAAAAAATCTATGTTATTATAATTTTTATTATATTTAAATTGACCAATTAAATCCTCGTCTCTATTAAATAATTCTTTATACATAATTTCTAAAGATAAATTATCTTTTAAATTAAAGGGATGTTGGCAATCCAATAAATTTATTTTTGTAAAATCTTTTTCATTTTTTAATTTAGTAGAAAATTCAAAACCGGGAAAAGATATGAATTCGCCGTCAACAGAATATTTATCACAAGCTTTCATAAGTTTTTTATATTTCTTACTGTCAAGATTTTTATTATTTTTAAAGTTTTTAGAATCAATATTTTCTGAAATAGATATAAAATTTATATTCTTGGAAAATCTGGAAATAGAAATTAATTCATCGGCACTTATTAATGAATTTGATTTTGTATTATCAAAAAATGACCCTCTATAATGATTAAGAAGAGGTGCACCTACACTAAAATACCATTCTGATAAAATAATATTTTTTTTATTAAACTCATCATAGTACTCTAATCTAGCAACCTGAATGCCTCTTTTAAATCTATTTTCAGGTTTATAATATATGTACTTTGTATTTATTTCTGATTTTTTAGTAACATCCTCATAATTAATATAAAGCTTAAGATTGTTTAATTTACTCTCATTTATATTAGAATAAGAAATTTTAATATCTGGCTTTGAAACAATATATTGCTCGCCTTTATGAGGAATTAACTTTTCTATTACAGGAGTATTTATATCATCAGAATATACATTAATATTACTTTCATTAGTATTATAAATAGCAAAAATCATAAATAGTATTAAGATAAAGGCACTAAATTTTTTCTTCATTATTTAATATCTCCTTCTTAAAATATTGTTTTCAACTTTGTTACTTGAGCAACGGGCAAAGCCGTTGGCCATATGAGTGAAGAAAATTTTTTATAATTAAAGACTTACTTAATATAAATTGATTAAATTATTTTTTACTTTAAAATATAATTTATTCTTTTTTCCAACTTAAAAATAAATAATGTTATTATAGTATTTTTTATTGTACAAACATAAAGGGACAAGAGTAGATAATATAATGTATAAAGATTTTAAATGAAATTTTATGTAAGGATTTAACGCTAAGATACGATTATAAGGAGGGAAAAATAATTAAAAAAATTTATATATTATCTTTAATAATTATAAGTATTAGTTTATTTCTAACAGGATGTGTTGTAATTAATACGGGAGAAAGCTCTGAAAATGCGCAAGAGGAATATTCTCAAAATGCTCCAACAAAAGAAGTTATTGTAAAAGAAAACTCAAATAGTAGTAACAATAATACTGATAATAATATGAATTATACTAATATCCATGATGGATATATATTTGCAGATAGTTATTGTAGATATTTAACAGAATCAGATTTAGTAGGTCTTAATGAATGGGAGTTAAAAGTAGCTCGCAATGAAATATATGCAAGGCATGGAAGGTTGTTTAAAGATACTTCACTTCAAAATTATTTTGATTCTTGCTATTGGTATAAAGGATATATTTCTTCAGAAAATTTTAATAATGATAGTCTTAATGATTATGAAATATATAACATTAAACTTATTAAATCATATGAATAAATAATATATTTTGGGTAACTACAATCTTATTAAGGAGGGGCAATATGTTAGTAGACTCAATAGAGATAAGTGTAAATAAAAGCGATGCTATAAAGCATATATTTAGAAGAACTCCATTAATAAGCAAAATAGAGCAATTTAATAAAAAAGTAGAAGATATTCACTTAGAATATATAGAATTAAAAGTATTAAAATATGAAATTATTTATAAAAGAAAAAATAAAGGAACTTTTAGAAATGATGATATAAGAAATATAATAACTATGATGGTAAATACTTATAATGGCAATTCTCAATCTGTAGATTTTATACCAAAGACAGTAAAGAGATATATATCAAAAAGTTGCATAAAAAGATCATGTATAAAAGAAGAATATATGATTGAAAAGGTTAAGAATGAAATAATAAATTACTTTGAAATAAAATCTAAGGGTAATTATATAGAAAAACAAAGTATAAAAAGTATAAAAATACTAGAAATTAGCAGTATATATAAACCTTACTGGATAGGCTATTATAGTGGAAAAGAGGTATTTGTTGATGCATAAAAAGCTGTAAGATAATTCTTACAGCTTTTTATTGATTATTTTTTATTTTGTGTTAAATGTTCTAGGGATTTTAATGTATAACCTTCTTCTTCCCAGTGAGTTATGACTTCATCTAATATTTCGCAGTTAGTCTTAGAGTTTGAATGAAGGAGTACTATGGCACCAGGATGTGTTCTTGAGTATATTTTATTCTTTGCAAACTCATGAGTTGGTTGTTGATTATTATACCAATCTACATAGGCAAAGCTCCAGAATATAGATGAATAACCCATATCACTAGTATATTTTAAAGATTCCTCGCTAAATTTACCCATAGGAGGTCTAAAGTACTTAGGCATTTCTTTGCCAGTTACTTCCTTATAAGCATTAGATACACTCAATATTTCATCTTTAAATTTGTCTATGTCATGTATAGATGCCATTGAAACATGACTCTTTGAATGGTTACATACTAAGTGACCTTCTTTTTCCATGCGTTTTATTATATCTGGATTATTTTCTATATAACTTTTTACCACAAAGAAGTTAGCAGGCGCTTTATGTTTTTTTAGTACATCTAGCATCATGTTTGTATATCCATTTTCATAGCCTGAATCAAATGTTAAATATATTACTTTTTCATTTGGATTTCCTACATAATAAGTATTATACTTTTTAAAAAAATTAGCTTCTTTAATAGGTTCTGGTTGCTTACCATCTTCTCTTGGATTGAAGTACCAGTTATATTCAACTGTACTTAAATCATTAGAAAAAATTTGAGCCTTAGCTTTGTTAAGTAATGAAGGGTCGTGTATAACTAAAAATCCAAAGATTAAAGCCAAAGTACATATAATCATGCAATTTCTTAAAGCAACTTTCTTCAAAATAAAACCTCCTTTTTAATCTTTAAATGGTACTGTACATATTATGGCCAAAAGAAATATAATAAATTTATTATCAAAATATTTATTTTAGTGATAATATAATAAGGTTAATAAATATAAGTTTTAATAAGAATATGAAAGGATAAGAAATGAAACTAGAAAATATAAAATCACTAATAGATAATGTTATATTTCTTGATATAGAAACAAGTGGATTAAATCCTTATAATTCAGAAATATTAGAGATAGGTGCTATAAAAATAGAAAATAATAATATAAGCTCTTTTCATACTTTTGTTAAAAATGAGAAAGAAGTACCACTAGAGATTTTTTCTTTATGCAAAAATTTAAAAGAAGAAGATTTAAGTAAAGCTCCAAATTTATATATGATTAAAGATAAATTTATAAATTTTTTAGAAAACAAACAAATAATTTGTCATGATATAGAGTTTAAAGAAAAATTTTTAAATTATTATTTTCCAGAAATAAAAAATGAAATACTAGACTCTATGGAACTATCTGTAGTTTTAGAGCCTTATCATAAAGAGTTTAATTTAGAGTATTTAAAAAATACCATAACTAATGATGAAAAAGAAGAAAAGCATAGAGCTTTAGAAGATGCAATAGATACAATTAAAGTTGTAAATGCCCTACTTATTAGACTTTATCATGAAGAACGTAAAATGATAACTCTTGAAAATTTAACTTTTCAAATTGACTCATATTTAAATAAGTTTTCTCTTGGAAAATGGAAATGGAGTAAAATAATAGATAATGTAAACTATGAAATAAAAGATATAGATGTTAAATACAATGAAGAGATAAAAGAAAAAAAGTTTCTTAGTCCTAATATGAAAAATAATCTTATAGATCATAGATATTGTTATGAATACTTATTAAAAAAATCTGATTTATGGGAGAGTAAAAAAGGTTTCAGTTATGAGTTTAGACCTGGTCAATTTGAGCTATCAAAGGTGATAAGGGAAACAATGAATACTAGAGGAGAAAATATTGCTTGCATAGAAGCTCCAACAGGAATAGGAAAAAGTGTTGGTTATTTACTTCCAAGTATAATGGAAAGCTACTTAAATAATAAACGAATAATTATATCTACTGATACTAAAGAGCTTCAGACACAACTTATTAAAAAAGATATACCAAATGTTATAAATTCTTTAGGACTTAAAGACAAAATTACTTTTGGTTATATGAAGGGCAAAAGTAATTATATTTGTGTTGAAAAACTTGAAAAATATAAAGAGGAATATGATAGTAAAAAACCAAGTTTAAGAGAAATAATATCAATAATTATATTAGAAAGATTAGTTAAAGATGGGTTATACGGAGATATAGAAGAAATTAATTTTTGGATACTGACAAATTTTCCAGATATAGTTACTCATCTAAGAAATATAGCTTGTGACCCTAACTTGTGTAAGCCTAAAAAATGTTTTAAGGAATGTTTATATAAGAAAAGAGTAGAAGAATTAAAAGAAGAAGATATTACAGTGGTAAATCATTCTCTTCTTGCCAAATGGCCATATAAAGATGAAAAGCCTATAGAAAATTTAATAGTTGATGAGGCTCATAATTTAGTAGAAAAAGGATATGATTTTTTTGCCAGTGAGGTAGAATATAGAAGTTTAAAATATTTTCTACAAGAGATTTATCCAGCTGAGCTTATTTATAGCAGCCCCTTTGCTTATTCATTTAAAGGTAAAAGAATAATAAAACCTTTTGATAGATTTTACACTTATATAAAGCTTGAAGCAAATAATAAAGCTAAAATTAGTAGGGAAATAAATCTAATAATTGAAGAGGCTGCTTATATTTTGGATTATGGTATTAAAAATGACTATTCTTCATTATCTAATTATGATTTAAGTTGGGAAGTTAATTTGCAAAGTGATGAAAAAGCAGGCTCTATTTTTAGAGATAAAAGATTTATGGATATTAACTATAAATCTTATGGAGATTGTATAAAAAATAGCTTAGACAAAATTTTATCTAATTTAAAGTCTATACTGTATATATTAGATAGGCAAATGGATGATGATAATTTAGATAAAGAAAATGAAACTTATAAACAAGGTGAAAGTAAAGTTAAAGATCTAGAAGCTTTAAAAAATACTATAGAAGTTTTTTTAGAATATGATGAAAAAGACCTTTATGCAAGAATAGTAAATATAAATAAGGACTTTAACAATTTTTTATTTCAAGTGGTTCCTTTAAATATAGCAGATTTATTTGAGGATAAGATTTTAAGTAGTTTAGATTGTGGAGTGTTTGTATCAGCAACATTAACTGTTAATAATAATATGAATTACTTTACTAATACTCTTGGAATAGATAGATTTGTTTATAGAAAAGAAGTAATTGAATCAATCTTTGATTATAAAAAGAGAATCAAAATTTTAACTTTAAACAATATATCTTCTTATAAAAATAAGGAATTTATAAATGATATGAGTCAAATAATTTCAGATTTATCAATAAAAACAAATGGGCACATTTTATCGCTATTTAATAGTAAAGATAGAGAAGAAAGAACTTATGAAGTATTAAAAGAATTTCTCCACGAAAATGGAATCGAAATTTATTTAGATAAAAGAGGAATTAAACATTTAAAAGACTTAAATAAAAAATGTGTTGTATTAGGCTCAAAAGGATGCTTTGAAGGTGTGGATGTACCTGGAGATGGATTAACTTGTGTGACTCTTGATAAAATTCCTAATTTAAATCCAAAAGACCCTTTATATTCTACTATAATGAAAAAATTTAATAAGCAGTACTATGAAGTAAATAAACCTCAAATGATTATAAAGTTGAAGCAAGCAATGGGAAGAATATTAAGAAGTAAGTATGACTACGGATGTTTTGTAATATTTGATGGAGGAAATAAAAATAATTTATATAGATTAAAAAGAGATTTGCATGATTGTGATATTATAGACACTACTGACTCAAATCTATATCATATAATGAGTAAACATTTAAATAATTGTAGAAATGAGATTATAAGGGAATTAATATATGATATTTCAGATAGTAGCATAATAAAAAATGAAGAAAATATGAGTGTAATAA
>NZ_JAGHFM010000303.1 GCF_017888745.1 Terrisporobacter sp.
ATACAAACCTAAGCACTTTAAAATTTAAAGAAATAGCTCAAAGGATAGCAACAGTTCATCAACATAATGAATCTCCAGAAGATATAACTGTTGAGAAATTAGTTAGTTTTGGTAGAGTACCATATAATAAACGTCGTGATATAGATAAAGATACTAATGAAGAAATAATAAATTGGGCAATAGAATCTACCAGTTTGGAAGATATAAGAAATGAAAAAGTTATGAGCTTATCTGGAGGTCAAAGGCAAAGAGCATTTATTGCTATGGCTTTGGCTCAAAAGACGAAAGTATTATTATTAGATGAGCCTACAACATATCTAGATATGTATCATCAAATTGAGGTATTAGAACTTGTTAAAAAGCTAAATGAGGAATTTGGCATAACAATTGTAATGGTACTTCATGATATTAATCAAGCCATAAAATATAGTAATAACATTATTGTTATGAAGGATGGAAGAATAATAGAAAGTGGAAAACCTGAAAAAGTTATAAATGAAAAAACTATAAAAGATGTTTATAATGTTCAAGGAATAATTTGCAATGCAAATGAAAATGAAATGTATTTTGTACCAACAAAAGTTTGTTAGGAGGTATTTAATGAATATAGTAAAGAAAGGTTTATATTTAATCGTAGGAATTATAGCTTTGATACTTGGAATTATAGGTATATTTTTGCCATTACTTCCTACAACACCGTTACTTCTTTTAACTTCATATTGTTTATTAAAAAGTAGTGATAAATTAAACGAAAGATTTATGAAGACAAAAATTTATAATAAATACGTAAAACCATTTAAAGAAAAGGGTGGAATGACATTAAAAGCTAAATTAACATTAACAATACCAGTATCATTACTTTTATTATTTATGTTTATAACTATTAACAATACTACAATGAGAATAATAATTGTTATTATGTGGTTAATGAAAGTAATTGTATTTACTAAAATGAAAACAATAAAACCGGAGGCAGCAAAAAATGTTTAATAAAAGATTACTATCAACTTGTGATAGTTGCAAAAAATGGATTGGTTTAACAGTTTTGATGAACTGGATATCCATATTATGCAATATAGGAATTATTTTATTTATAGGTGATACTATAGATAAATTATTTAAAGGAAATTTAAATTTAAATATGCCTTTTGCTATAGCTTACATAGTAGCTATGCTAGGTATAAGATTTATGGCAAACTTTATGTCAACTAAATTTTCACTTAATTCATCAAGTGATGTTAAGAAAACTTTAAGAAGTAAGATATATGAAAAGTTATTAGATTTAGGAGTAAACTATACAAACTCTATATCAACTTCATCAACTGTACAGATAGCAGTAGATGGTGTAGAACAATTGGAAATATATTTTGGTAGATTTATGCCACAATTGTTTTACAGTGTATTAGCTCCTCTTACACTATTTATTGTAATGTCATTTATAAGCTTTAAAACAGCAATAGTACTTTTAATATGTGTACCATTAATACCACTTACTATAATGGCAGTTATGAAAATAGCTAAAAAATTATTAAGTAAATATTGGGGAGTTTATACAGATTTAGGAGATTCATTCTTAGAAAATCTTCAAGGTTTAACTACTTTAAAAATATTTGATATAGATGAAGATAAAAATGAAGAAATGAATGTAAATGCTGAGCACTTTAGAAAAATAACTATGAAAGTTTTATCAATGCAACTAAACTCTATAACAATAATGGATTTAATAGCATTTGGTGGTTCAGCAATAGGTATATTAATAGCACTACATGATTATAATAATGGACTAATTACTATAGGCCAAATGTTAATAATTATTCTTTTATCAGCAGAGTTCTTTATACCAATGAGACTTTTAGGGTCATTCTTCCATGTTGCAATGAACGGTATATCAGCAAGTGAAAGAATGTTTGAGCTTTTAGATATAGAAGTAGAGAAAGTTGAAGATTTATCTAAAGATGAACTTAATTTATTGAATAACATAAATATAGAAATTAAAAATGTGGATTTTAGTTACGATAAAGAAAGAAAAGTTCTTGAAAATATAAATATAACTATGAAAAATAGAAAAATGATAGCTTTAGTTGGTGAAAGTGGATGTGGTAAGAGTACAATTACTAACTTACTTTTAAAACAATATAAAGTAGATAATGGTGAAATTTTATTAAATGGAATTAATTTAAATTATATACCATTTGATGTATTAACTAAAAAGATAGGTTTTATTAACCATAGTGCTTATATTTTCAACGGAAGCATAGAAGATAATATAAGAATGGGTAAAAATGATGCAAGCAAAGAAGAAATATATGATGCTCTTAAAAAAGCAAATCTATATGACTTCGTAATGACTTTACCAGAAAAATTAAATACTAATGTTGGTGAAGGTGGTTCACTACTTTCTGGAGGACAAAATCAAAGATTAGCTTTAGCTAGGACAATAATAACTGATCCAGAAATATATATATTTGATGAAGCAACATCTAATATAGATGTGGAAAGTGAAGAAAAAGTTTGGGAAAGTATATATAAATTAGCAAAAGATAAAAC
>NZ_JAGHFM010000049.1 GCF_017888745.1 Terrisporobacter sp.
AGATGGAAAATTTATCACATCCTCAGATATGGCTGATTCTGAAATAAATATAAAAGATATTGATATAATTTATGAAATTGATAGTAAAGGATTTTATCAACCAATTTATAAGTTTACTACAGAAAGCAGAAATCTAGAAAATTATATATTTATACCTGCATTGAGATAACAAAAATCGCTTATCCAACTACCTGATAGCTCAACTTCATATCGCCAACACGTTGTTTAAACAAACGTGTTTGGCGAAACACTTCAAAACACTTAATTAGTATATATTACTCTGGTAAATGTAAAAAGGATGTCAAATCAGAATCTTTCAATAAATTATCAAAATATCTATGTGAAGAAATGTATCCTATTCCTCTTCTTCCTTTTTCTTTGTTTATAACCTTATATTCATTACATGCATTAACAATAGCTTCATAATCTTCAAAATCCTTAGCTTTATATATTACTATTTTGTCTATAGAAACTTTTTCAACATATTTTGGTTTCAAATAAAACATAGCATCTTTTATTTTTCCTTCTTTATATAAATCATAAATAACTTTTCCATTTTTTCTATGCATAGGATGATTGTCATATTTGTACGATTGTGCTATATGAGTTACATTTTCATATTTATCTTCAAAATTTAGTGCAACTTCTCTCATTAAATCAAAGTGGTTTCCTACTTTATTATCTATATTAGCAAGTATTATAATGTTTTCTTTATTTACACCTAAATAATTTAGCGCTGCATAAAATTCATTGTCTCTAAGCTGTTCTTTTTCTTTTCTACTTGTATTTTTATATGTTTTATCCTTAAATACATTAACTCCTGTTCCATCTGATACTAAAACTACAAAAACATGATCTGCTCCTAATCTATTTATAGCTCTTCTTATTGCACTTCCACCCCATAATACTTCATCATCTTGGTGTTGAGGATAAAATACTACATATTCTTTAAATAACCTATCCTCTATACCTAGATTCTTTTTTATGTAATCATCCAAATTATTTTCTGGTATAAATAATTTGAATGATACAAATAATCCAAATACTAATAATACATAAAGTAAAATTTTATTTCTTTTACTCATAAATAATCACCAACTTGAACGTATATATTGTTATAAAATTATTCTATCCACTTAATAAGAATATACTCTTTCATATTTTACTAAATAAAATATAAATATGATTATCTTCCATATAAAAAAAGTAATATTTATCTTTTTAATATATTTACTTAAATAAATTCAAGTACTTGACAAATTTCGACCTTCATAATAAAATATTTAACGGAACTTAAATAGAATATTCCTTATCAAGAGAGGTGGAGGGACTGGCCCTATGAAGCCCAGCAACCGGTCATTACGACAAAGGTGCTAATTCCTACAGATGAATTCTGGAAGATAAGATTACGTATACATAATCTCTTTCTTTCTGGAAAGAGATTTTTTTAGTTGTAAGGAAATTATATGCTATCTGCTTTGTAGATAACATATAATTTCCAACTTTGTTACTTTAGCAACGGACGCAGTCGTTGGCGACATGAGCGAAGCGAATTTTTTATGCACGAATTTATAAAAATCAATTATCATACACAAAATATAAAAAATTAAGGAAAGGCAATTAATATGATAAAGATAGATACAAAAACAATAGTAACAATAGGTGTAGCTGCTGCCTTATACGGAGCTTTAGGATTTGTAGGTATACCAATAGGTCCTAATACTCAATTAAAACCATCTATAGCATTGATAGCTGTATTTTCAGCTATGTTTGGTCCATTCGTAGGATTTAGTATGGGATTTATAGGACATATGCTAACTGACATGATTGCTGGTTGGGGTATCTGGTGGGGCTGGGTAGCTAGCTCTGGTATCCTTGGACTATTTATGGGGTTAGTATTTAAATGTAAAAATTTTAGTATTAAAGATGGTTTATGCAGTAAATTCCATATTATATACTTAGCAGTTACAGGTTTCTTGGGTATAGTATTAGCATATAGTTTTGCAGCTGGTTTTGACATAATATTTATGGGCGAACCTTTAGATAAAATGAAAATACAAACTATATTAGCTATAGTCACAAACTCAATAGTATTCTTTGGAGCGGGAATCCCAATTATACTAGGATTTATAAAAACTAATAAAAGAAACAGTAATCTAAAAATAGAAGAGTAAAATACTTCTATTTTAAAATTAATATTTAAGGAGAACGTAAATGATAAGTTTTAAAAACTTTAGCTTTAAATACAATAATGTAGTTGATAAAACTTTAAAAAATATAGATGTAACTATTAATAAGGGTGAGAAAGTCTTAATAGTAGGACCAAGTGGTTCTGGAAAATCCACTCTATCTCATTGCATAAATGGACTTATTCCTTTTTCATATAATGGAGAGATAGATGGCGAATTAACAATAGACAATATAAAACCATATAAAGAAAGTTTATCAGAAGTAAGTAAAAAAGTAGGAACTATATTACAAGACCAAGACTCTCAATTTATATGTCTTTCTGTAGGTGAAGATGTAGCATTTAATTTTGAAAATAATGCTATTCCTATTGAAGAAATGAAAGTAAAGGTTGTAGATGCACTGAAATTAGTTCATATGGAAAAATATATTAACCACAGTCCTTATGAAATATCTGGTGGACAAAAACAAAGAGTATCCCTTGCTGGAGTACTTGGAAGTGATGCAGATGTACTTCTGTTTGATGAGCCATTAGCAAACTTAGACCCAGCCAGTGGAAAAGAAATCATGAAATTAATAAACAATATTCATGCTCAAACTAATAAAACTGTAATAATAGTTGAACATAGAATCGAAGACGTACTAGATCAACCTTTTGATAAAGTTATTGTCATGAATAAAGGTGAAATTAAAGGTATAGGTACACCTGATGAGATTTTAAAATCAGATTTATTAAGAAGTAATGGTCTTAGAGAACCTTTATATGTAGAAGCTATAAAAACAGCTGGTTGCAATATAGAAGAAATGTCAAACCTAAGAGATTTTACTAATATAAGTGAAAATTCTAAATCAACTATTAAAAACTGGTTTAAGAATCAATCAATAAATAAAGAATGTAAAAAATCTGAAAAAATATTAGAAATTAAAGATTTAAGTTTCTCTCATGATGGAATAAAAAATACTGTTGATAATGTATCTTTCCATCTTAATAAAGGTGAAATTTTAGCTGTTTTAGGTAATAATGGCGCAGGAAAATCTACTTTATGTAGAGTTATAACAGGAATTTTAAAATATAAACAAGGTACTATGTTTTTAAAAGATGAATGTATGGATTCATGGAGCATCAAAAAAAGAGGAAATTCTATAGGATATGTAATGCAAAATCCAAATCAGATGATATCACAACATATGATTAAAGATGAGATTGCATTAGGTCTAAAATGTAGAGGTTACTCTAAAGAATATATAAATGAGAAAGTAGAAGAAGTTCTTAAAATATGCGGTTTATATCCATATAGAAATTGGCCAATATCAGCACTTAGCTACGGTCAAAAGAAAAGAGTAACTATAGCTTCTATATTAGCATTAGATCCAGAAGTTATCATATTAGATGAACCAACAGCAGGTCAAGATTATAATCATTATACTGAGTTTATGAATTTTATAAAAGACTTAGCTAACAAAGGAATATCTATAATTCTTGTTACTCATGATATGCAATTAACATTAGAATATTGTGATAGAGCAATAGTTTTATCTGATGGTAAAAAAATAGCTGACGATAAACCATCAAATATTTTAACTGACGAAAATATTATAACAAAAGCAAATCTAAAAGAAACTTCATTATCAACATTAGCTAGAGCTGTTGGCATAGATAATACAAATGATTTTGTACAGTTCTTTATAGATTACGAAAGATAGGTGAAAAATAATGAGTAGAGCCAAAACTCTATATATTGAGGGTGACTCTATATTCCATAAATTAAATGGTATAAGCAAAATATTATTATTCCTTACATGGACAATAATGACAGTAATGTTCTTGGATATAAGATTTTTCTTAGTGATGGGTATTGTAGGAACTATAATGTTATACTTCTCTCAAATACCATCCAAAACAATTAAACCCCTACTATGGATAATGGTAGTATTTAATATAATTAATATTATATTTATATTACTTATCACTCCACAGTATGGAACTGAACTAGTAGGTACTAACACAGAGATTATAAATATAGGATATAGTTATATAAATAAAGAAACATTATTTTATGTTCTTACAATATCTTTAAAATATGCAGTTCTTATGCCTATAACTGTTATATTTATTTTTACAACACATCCAAGTGAATTTGCAAGTAGCTTAAATAAAATGGGAATACCATATAAAATTGCTTACGCTATAAACATAGCGTTTAGATATATACCAGATGTTATGACTGAATATAAAAATATATTAGATGCACAACAAGCAAGAGGTTTAGCTTTTAATAAAGGCGAAGGAACTATAATAGAACGATTAAAAAATTATACTACCATATTGGTTCCACTTGTTTCATCTTCTATGAAAAGAATAGAAACTGTTTCCAATGCTATGGAGCTAAGAAGTTTTGGTAAGAAGAGAAAAAGAACTTGGTATAGTTATAAAAAATTAAAAGGTATTGATTATGCTTTTATAATTGGTTGTGTGGCATTACTAGTTACAGCTGTTTATTTAAAGAATAATATGATGACTGGATTCTATTATCCATTTTAATAGAATTCTAGATATTTAAAAAAGGAACCACTGAGATTTTTATCTTAGTAGTTCCTTTTTAATATTTTACTACACAATATTTAAATCTATATAAAACCTATCAACAAACTTCCAACTGTAATAACTACAAGTAATATAGTAATAAACTTACCTAAAGGATGAGCCATATTCATACTCCATCCTGCACCTAGTCTTTTTTCTACCATAAGCTTTGGATCATCTTTATTGTAATAAATAAATCCATAGATCCATTTTTCATCATCATTTTCTACAGTATAAATATTTCTGCTCTTAGGCTTTAAACTACTTAACATCAAGTAATAATAAATCATGGCTACTGATGTGAAAATTGGTAATATACATCCTCCTATCATAAGCCACATTGGTATGTTTTTTTCTTGAACCATAAATATAGGTATTATAGTTGTCATAGATTGCATACTAAGAGTTAAAGCAAAAAAAGAATACCCTATACCATTTAAATATTTTATAGCCTTCTTTCTATTTACTTCTAAATTTTCTGTATCTATAT
>NZ_JAGHFM010000304.1 GCF_017888745.1 Terrisporobacter sp.
CCTAGCAGTTCGGTACGCGGCGCTTCCTCCCTTCAATATCTTCTAATTTTACAAGCTCTCCTTTTATAGGCCTTACTATAACTTCTTTTTCTATCACACTAGCTGCTACTTCTTCATTTGATTTATTAACATGTGGCTGACTAGTTTTATTATCATTTTCTTCTACTTCTTTTTTAGTTTCTTCTTTATAGAAAATCATTGTTAAAGCAAAAGCTACAACCATTGATATAACAATACCTATAAGAGCTACTATTAAGTTACCCATTCCACCATCTGGCTCAATCATTGCTGGAAGTTCAAATATTCCCATTCCACCAGTCATGAACTTTCTAAGGTTAAATAATCCATAGTGAGCTCCACCTATACAGCTTGCTATACAACTTATTATAAATGGTTTTTTTAAAGGTAATAACATTCCATAAATAGCTGGCTCAGTAACCCCAAATATACCTGATATAAAGTTTGGAATAGCCATTTCTTTTATTTTTTGATCTTTTGTCTTAAAGAATAATCCTAATACAACTGCAGACGTAGCAAATGTACAAGCAAAGAATGGCATCATAACATTATCATACCCCATAGTCATAACGTTGTTTATATATACAGGAATAAATCCCCAGTGCATACCAAAAATAACAAGAATTTGCCAAGTGAATCCTACAATAGCACCTGCTATTAATGGACTAAAATCTCTTACTGCAAATACTGCTTGCGAAATAAGTGTAGAACCAAATGTTGCTATTGGACCTATAATAATAAGTGCTACAGGTAAAGTTATTATCACTGTAAGCATAGGAACGAAGAAAAACTTAACTAAATCAGGAATGATTTTGTTAAATAATTTTTCACATCTCGAAGCAAAATAAACTACAAATATTATAGGTATTACTGTACCTGTATAATCAACTGAAATTACAGGCAATCCTAAGAAGTCAATATACACAGGTGAAGCAAGCATAGTTCCTTCAAATAAAGTATATAGTGGTTCAACCCCTGCTGATATAGTACTACCTTGTATTCCAGGGAAGCACATTGCTGCTCCTAAAACTAATCCTAGCATTGGTTTTAAGTCAAATTTCTTAGCTGCTGTATATCCCAAGAATAAAGGAAGGAATGTAAATAATGCCTCTCCGGCCGCATTTATTATTAAATATTCTCCGCTTGTGTTAGCATACAATCCTATGGCTACAAATAAGGCATTAAGTCCTTTTAGCATACCACATGCTGCCATTACTCCAAGTACAGGTTGGAATATTCCAGAGATAATATCAATTCCTCTATCCAATAAACTGCCTGATTTTTTAGGTTCAGAGTTTAAATTTGTATTTTCTAAATCGATTATATTGCATATATCTGCATATACCTCTGAAACATGATTTCCTATAACTACTTGATATTGTCCTCCACTTTTCATTACAGTAACAACATCTGACATATTCTTTAACACATCATCATTAGCAATACTTTCATCTTTCAATTTAAAACGTAATCTTGTAATACAATGTGTCAGTCCATTAATATTTTCTTTTCCTCCAACATTTTTTATAATGTCTTGTGCTAATTGTTTGTATTTTCCCATTTTTAATCCTCCATATTTCTTCAAAATTAATTAATTTGAAATTTGAAGGTTTGGCCAACTTAATGTCACCATCCACTCATCCTTATTTATAATGTATATTTTGGTATCACTTCCTTTCAATATTTATGACTATTTATACTACTGAGATATTACTCAGGTTGTACCTTAGAAACTTTAAAAACTTTTGCTACATGTATTGTTAAATAAATTATTTCATCATCTGTTAATTTATAGCTATATTGCTTTTCTATAAATTTATCTATCTTAATAATGCATTCAAAGGCTTTGCTATATTTTGATTTTATAATGGTTAGTAGTTCTTTATCTGTATCTCCATTATGCACACTGTTGGAAAATAATCTTTGTGCAAAAAACTTTAAGTGCATTATAAATCTATAATAAAATACTGATTCTTCGTCAAACTCTATACCAAAATGATATCTTACTATATTTAATATTTCTTGTATCAACTTTGTAATATCAGAAGCCAAATTATTTCCTTCACCTAACTGAGCATTAACTATATGAAAAGCTATAAATCCAGCTTCATCTTCTGGAAGCTTTACTCCTGTTTTATTTTCAATAATATCTATAGCCTTCATACCTATTTCAAATTCTACTTTATAAAATTTCTTTATTTCCCAAAGTATAGCGTTCTTAACACTTATGCCTTTTTTTATTCTATGTATTGCTGAATAAGTATGATCGCTTAAAGATATATAAATACTTTCATTCAATTTTTTATCTAACTTAGTTTGCGCATACTCAATTATTTCACTTGATAAATCCATATATTCCATAGGAATATTATTAAGTAATTCTTGTAATTTATTGGATACGTCCTTATTTGATATTTTAAAAACTTTATCTATTTTAGTTTTGTCTATGATATCTCCCTTTGATTTTTGATAACCTATACCTTTTCCCATAACAATAGCTTCTTTACCATTATCATCTAACGTAATTACAACATTATTGTTTAATATCTTATTGATTATCATAATTCTCCTCCTTTTTAAGCATTAAATCTTCACTTCGCTCATATAGGTAACTTCATATCCTGTTACTCAAGTTTGAAGAGATTTGGACTTTAATATATAAAAAAAGCTTATTCATAATAAATAAACACACTCCTCCCAGGATAATGTTTTTTATTAATGAATAAGCTTAGCTTGTACTTAAACAATCACTACCTAATTCCAATTAATATAATAGACTATTGTAATTTTTTTGTCAACGCTTTCTTTTTACATATTTCGCCAGAATAATGCTTATATCTTGGACTTCCTTTAATGTAAATATATTATAAATACAGTAAAAATAAGATATGAACTAATATAGAGTTAATCCTTTATTTTTATTTTTATTTCATACTTAATAATCGATCTAGATATATTAATTTCACTTGTTGATTTGCTAAAGCTCTCTTAGCTGGAGGTAATTTAAGTATTGCAGATAGTATAGCTGCCATTGCTCTATGGCTACTTAATGCTTTATTGTCAAATATAAGTTCTTGTAATTGCCCTTTTTCTATAGCCATAAGAACTACTCTATGTACTGAATTTGCAGGAGTAATTATTTTTTCTTTTCTTTTCAAAAGTATTATGCTACCCTTAGGGCAATTTCTAGCACAAACTCCACATCCTAAGCAAACATCTTCATCAATCTTGATTATATTTTTATCATTTTCCTTTACTTTACTTATTGCTCCTATAGGACATGCCTTTACACATTTTCCACATCCTATACAAGAATCGTAATTAATATTTGGTATAAAGCTAGTAGTTGCTACTGGATGCATATTCCCAAATTTTCTAGCTGCTAATAATGCTTCACAGCAACATCCACAACAATTACATATAAAACTTACTCCACTTCTTACATTTTCACCACATTGAACTAAATTGTGTTCATATGCTTCATGTAATAACTCTTTACACTCAGAAGCATCTATTCGTCTTGCATAGTTGTATTTTATTAAAGAGTTTGCTGTTCCATTGAAAGTCATACATATATCCATAGGAGCATCACAACCTTTATCCATATGTTTCATTTTATGTCTACAATAGCACATTCCTACTGCTATATGATCTGCTTCTTCTATGATATGAGTAGCTCTTTCATAATCTAATATAGTAACTTCATTATCATTACTTAATACTTCTTCTTGAACAAAAACTCTTCCTAATTTTGTTTCTGCTGAATAAAATAAATCC
>NZ_JAGHFM010000372.1 GCF_017888745.1 Terrisporobacter sp.
CCTTCTTCTTTAGCTAATTCAATTATTTTTCCTTCTAATTTTTCAAACCACAAAATTTTATTAAATAACCAATAATGTATTTTTCCTAAAAATAAACTCATAATCTATCTCCTTTTACAGTAATTTTGCTTTTTAATTATATTATTTTTTATTATGATATTATAATACCCAAATAAATACTTTTAATCTGTAACAGTTGTTACGAATATGTAAATTTTGAATTATTGTGGTAAAATACTAATAATAATGATTTAATAAGGAGTTAAAATGTTTAGAAATAAAAGTGAAAAATATATTTTAGAACTTTTCAAGGATACAAATTATACAATTAAAAATTATAGTAAAAATGATATTATTGCCATGGAAGGGGATACATGCACTTCTATAGGTTTAATTTTAGATGGTTCCGTAGACATAAAAAGAATGCTGGGAACAAAAATAATTCATGTTTCATCCTTTTCTAAGGGAAATATTTTCGGAGAAGTAATCGCATTTTCAGATACAAATTTATATCCTGCAACAGTTATTTCTTCATCACAATCAAAGATAATGTTCATTAATAAAATAAATTTCATACATTTTTGCACTTCTCATGAAGATTTTCTTGAGATGTTTTTAAATGATTTGACTAATAAGATATTTGTTTTAAATAAATCTATTACAAATTTAACATTCAGCAGTATTAGGCAGAAAATATGTAATTTTCTAATATCTGAATATAGGCTTCAAAAAACTAAAAACATAAAATTAAATATGACTAAAGAAAAGCTCGCAGAATCTTTAGGTATAACAAGACCTTCACTTTCTCGTGAACTTATAAATATGAAAGAAGTCGGTCTTATTAATTATTCTAGAACTCATATTAATATTTTAGATTTAGAAGAAATAGAAAATATTTTAATAGAATAAGATAAATTCTTTAAATTAATTTTTTAATCTTATTATTTAAAAAATAGATAATTACAACCTCAAATTCCAATTATATGATAAACTAATGTATTATCTATTTTAATATAAAATAGAACCTATATTAAATTTTTAATATAGGTTCTATTAATATTTTTATATTCACTAAAAACTATTCTTTATTTTCCCATAAACATTTTTATATCATCTTCAACATTAGTTATTCCACCTATACCAAAGTTTTCAACTAAAACTTTAGCTACATTTGGTGATAAAAATGCTGGTAGTGTTGGTCCTAAGTGTATATTCTTAACTCCTAAGTATAATAGTGATAATAATACTATTACAGCTTTTTGTTCATACCATGCTATATTAAATGCTATTGGTAATTCGTTTATATCCTCTAATTCAAATACTTCTTTTAATTTTAATGCTATTAATGCTAATGAATAAGAATCATTACATTGGCCAGCATCTAAAACTCTCGGTATTCCACCTATATCTCCAAGTTCTAATTTATTATATTTATATTTTGCACATCCTGCAGTTAGTATAACTGTATCTTTTGGTAAAGCTTGTGCGAATTCAGTATAATAGTTTCTTGATTTAGCCCTTCCATCACATCCTGCCATAACGAAGAACTTCTTAATAGCTCCACTCTTAACAGCTTCTACAACTTTATCTGCTAATGCAAATACTTGATTATGAGCAAATCCACCTATTATTTCTCCTGTTTCTATTTCAGTTGGTGGTTGGCAAGTTTTTGCTAACTCTATTATTTGAGAAAAATCTTTGTTATCTTCACTTTCTCCTTTTATATGAGTACATCCTACAAATCCAGCCGCTCCAGTTGTGAATAATCTATCTTTATAGCTATCTTTTGGTGGAACTATACAGTTTGTAGTCATTAATATTGGACCATTGAAGCTTTCAAATTCTTCTTTTTGCTTCCACCAAGCATTACCGTAATTTCCTGCAAAGTGAGAATATTTTTTAAATGCTGGGTAGTAGTGAGCTGGTAACATTTCAGAATGAGTATATACATCTACTCCCGTTCCTTCTGTTTGCTTTAATAATAGCTCTAAATCCTTTAAATCATGTCCTGATACAAGTATTCCTGGATTTTTTCTAACACCTATATTAACTTTAGTTATCTCTGGATGACCGTAAGTTCCTGTATTAGCTTGATCTAAAAGCGCCATACCATCAACACCAACTTTTCCAGTCTCTAAAGTTAATGCTACTAACTCATCCAAGCTTAAACTATTATCTAAAGTTTTTGCTAGTGTAGCTTGCATAAACGCATTAATATCTTCCTTATCATATCCTAATGCATTTGCATGTTTCATATATGCAGATAATCCCTTAACTCCATATATTATTAATTCTCTTAAACTTCTTATATCTTCATTTTCAGTTGCTAATACTC
>NZ_JAGHFM010000305.1 GCF_017888745.1 Terrisporobacter sp.
ACAAGAGATGATAATGAGTGTCTAATGTGTTCTGTATAGGGAGGTGAAATTATGACATTTACATTAAATAAAATACACAAAGCAGTTAACTGGAATAAAGAAGATGATAATTTTACTCAAGCTTTTTGGGAGCAAAACGTAAAACAATTTTGGCTACCGGAAGAAATTTCAGTATCAAAAGACCTTAAAGTTTGGAATGAATTAAATGAAAGAGAAAAAGATTTATATAAAAAAGTTTTAGCTGGTTTAACACTATTGGATACTAAGCAAGGAAATAATGGGATACCATCAATGATGAGCTTAACTGATAATTTACAAAGAAAAGCAGTATTATCATTTATGGGGACGATGGAAGAAATACATGCAAAAAGTTATTCTTCTATATTTACAACACTACTTTCCAATAGAGAGATAGATGAGTTATTTGACTGGATAGAAAGTGAAAAAACTTTACAAAGAAAAGCTGACTTAATTTTAAAACAATATGAAAATACAACAGATAAGAAAAGTTTATATTTATCTATGGTAACTAGTGTATTTTTAGAGAGTTTCTTATTCTATTCAGGATTTTTCTATCCACTATTCTTAGCTGGCCAAGGAAAGATGGTAGCAAGTGGAGAGATAATATCACTTATCCTAAGAGACGAATCACTACATGGAAAATATATAGGTCTTCTTGCACAAGAAATGTATTCTTCATTTGAAATAGAAGAAAAAGAAGCATTAAAAAATAAAATGTATAGTATTTTTAATGCTCTTATGGAAAATGAAATGGAATATACTTATTTAATATATAAAGATAGCGGATTAGAAAAAGAAGTTATAAATTTCTTAAAATATAATGCTAACAGAGCTTTAGAAAATTTAGGTTTTGAAGATTTTTATGAAGTTGATGATATAAATCCAATCGTATTAAATGGTTTAAGTACAGAAACTAAAACACATGACTTCTTCTCTACTAAAGGGAATGGATACCAAAAAGGTATTTATGAAGAATTAGAAGATGAAGATTTCATAATTTAATAACAATAAAACCGGTTAAGTATAAAAATAGATTAAAAAATAAATTAGAATGAATATATCATTTATGTATATGTAGCTACATTATTTTATTGTAATATATAATAGTACTTATAAAAAGTTTAAAAATATTAGTGACAATAGGCAAATAATTTTTTAAAATAAAAGTTATTTAGAGAAAGTATGGTCAAAGATTATGGGATGAAATATATGATATGGGGGATTAGATTATGACAAATAAAGATATGAGTGAAATAAAAGAGAATTATATTTATACTATAATGGGAAGAAGCATTATCATAGAAAAATACATAGGAAAGAGTCAAATTGTTCAAATACCAGAAACTATAGAATGTAAGCCTGTTACCCAAATTGCCAGTGAAGCATTTGAAGGAAAAAATTTAATAGAAATAATTATGCCAGATACCATAAAAGAAGTGGGGAAATATGCCTTTGCATCTAATATGTACTTAACAAATATTAAACTTTCTTCAAATTTAAAAGCTATACCAGAGGGGATGCTTGCATTTTGTGCTAAATTAAAGGAAATTTATATTCCTTCATCAGTTAAATCTATTAGTAAGAATTCTTTTGATAGTATTAAATTAAGAAAAATAGTAATACCAAGTTCAGTTAATAAAATAAATAATAAAATTTTTGGCAAAAAGTTAGAAGAAGTAAAAAGTACTACTTTTATAGTAGAAAAAGATAGTCATGCAGAAAATATCATATTATCTAAAAATTTGAATATAAAATATGATGACATTATGTAAGTAATCTATATTAAAAAAGTAAGATTTGAAAATTTGTGCATGTCAATATAAATCTTAAGATTTGTTAACATTTATCTATTATCCCAATGAATTAGTAAAATGCTAAAAAATTTATGGTATTATTAATTGGGGGAGAGTGATATATTTGAAATTACAAAAACCTGGAATGAGAAATATAAAAACTGGCATAGGTGTTATGATATGTGTGTTAGTTGGATATTTTAAAATAGTTGATAATGCATTTTTTGCAGCTACAGCCTGTATTGTAAGTATGCAAACCACTGTTAAAAGTTCTTTGACAGTTGGGTTAAATAGATTGAAAGGTACTTTTTTAGGTGGTATAATAGGATTTTTATTTGTACTTATTAAACCTGGAGATCCAATATTATCTTCTTTAGGAATAATTGCAACTATATATATTTGTAATTTACTTAAGATAAATAAATCTATAACTATTGCTTGTGTAGTATATTGTTCAATATATTTAAGCATAGGAAATAATAATCCAATAGATTACTCTATAAATAGGATAATAGATACTTCTATTGGGGTATTAATTGGTGTTGCTGTAAATTACTATTTATATAGACCAGATTATCTAAACAGTATTTATGAAGAAATTAGGATAATAGAAACCACATCTATCAAATTATTAAAAACAGAAATAGAAAAAGGAATTCATGGAGAAATATCATCTTTAAAAAAAGAAATTACAAAATTAGAGAGCTTATATAAAAAGTTTTTAGAAGAAGTGGAATACAGTAATGATGAAGCTAATAATGAAGAACTAAATAGAGTTATAAAAAGGTGTAAGCAAATATATTTACATCTTCAAATTTTAGAACAGATGAAGGATAAATGTTATTTGAGCAAAGAAAATTATCTTAAATCTAAAAAAATATGTGATGAATTAACTAATGGTGATTATGTTAAAGATAATGTGAGTATAGTTTATAATTATCATATAAGTGCCATAATAGATAATATAAACGAAATTCATGGAATTGATGAAAATCAAAATGAAAATCATGACAAGAAGATAGTATAATAATATATTTATATAAAAAGAGCTTTAGCCAGTATTAAATGGATAAAGCTCTTTATTACTTTTCTTAATTTATAATCTATACTTTGTTTTAAATATAATTTATTAGTAGTAAATCATGTTTAATTAATCCACTTACATATCTAAAATCTCAGATTAAGAGAAATCAATCTATTATAAAGTTCATCCATAAGTTTAATTTCTTCTTCTTCATCGCAAGCATCGTAGGTAACTGAAAGTCTTAAATAAGAGCCACAATCATCCCAAGGAACAGTAGAAATCATAGAATTTTTTAATATATAAGCAGAGGCATCTTCGGCATTTTGAAAATTAATATGACCACAACCTTTAGGAATAGGAATATAAAGATAAAATCCACCCTTAGGTTTAGAAACTTCAAAACCAACTTTTTTTAGTACATCTACAAGCATATCAAATCTTCTAGAATATCTTTTTTTATTTTCTTCAATAAGCATTTCGTAATTATCAAGTGCAAAAGCAGCAGCTTTTTGTATAGGAATAAATTGACCCGAGTCTGTATGACCTTTAATTGTTGAAAAAACTTTGATAGCTTTAGCAGAACCAACAACGAATGCCATTCTAAAACCAGTCATATTAAAGCTCTTAGAAAGAGAATGAATTTCCATACAAATATCTAAAGCACCAGGAATACTTAGTATACTAAGAGGTTC
>NZ_JAGHFM010000306.1 GCF_017888745.1 Terrisporobacter sp.
CATCTTCACTCATATGAGCTAACACTCTAAGCTCAACTTGAGAATAGTCTGCATCTACTAGTTTACAATTATCATCTGCTATGAAAACTTTTCTTATCTCTCTACCCATTTCAGTTTTAACAGGTATGTTTTGTAAGTTAGGTTCAGTAGAAGATATTCTTCCTGTTGTTGTTATAGTTTGGTTAAATGAAGAATGTATTCTTCCACTTATAGGATTTATTATTCCAACTAAACCTTCAACGTAAGTTGAGTTTAACTTAACAATTTGTCTATATTCAGTAATTTTGTCAATTATATCATGCTTATCTCTAAGTTTTTCTAATACATCTGCATTAGTTGAATACCCAGTTTTAGTTTTCTTTATAACTGGTAATTCTAGTTTTTCAAATAAAATAACACCTAATTGTTTTGGTGAATTTATATTGAATTTTTCTCCTGCCAATTCAAATATCTCTTCTTCAAGCTTAGTTATTATTCCTTTGAACTTTTCTCCTAACTCATTTAATTGAGCTTTATCAACTTTCATTCCTTCATATTCCATAGAACCTAGTACTTCAACTAATGGCATTTCAACATCGTAAAACAGATATTCCATATCCATTTCTTTAATTGTACTTTCCATAATAGTACTTACAGAATAAACTACATTTAAAATTGTAGCAAAATACGTTGAAAGTTCTTCAAAATCTAATTCTTGGAACTTTTTAGCCTTAGCTCCTTTTCCAAGTAAATCTTCTTCTGATTTTATTTTTTTAGTTAAATATTTCATTGCTATTTCACTACATTCATAAGAAGTTGATGACTTAGAGTCTATTAGATATTCAGCTATTGTTATATCAAAATAAATATTTTTTATTTCAATATTATATGGTTTGAAAGCTAAATAATCATCTTTTAAATTGTAACCTATTTTCTTAATTTCTTCATTGGAAATTATATCTTTTACTAAATCCAATTCATCTTCTTTGATATAGTAAATATCTTCTCCATTTGTAGTTACAAAAACATAAAGTATTTTTTGATCTAATATATTACCAACTTTGCTAACTGTTTTTATGTAAACTTTTTTATTATTTTCTACTTCTTTTTTAAATTCTTCTATATTGTCTAAATGATTAATATTTAGAGTTATTTCTTCTTCAGCAGATTCATCTCCATCCATATCTATAATTTGCTTTATTAATGTATTAAATCCAAATCTCTTAAACTCTTCTATTACCTTACTTCTGTCATAATCTCCATAAGATAATTCATCCAAGTTTATTTCTATTGGAACATCTCTTATAATAGTAGCAAGTTTTTTACTAAATATAGCTTGTTCTTTATTTTCTTCTATCTTTTTCTTTACACTACCTTTTAATTTGTCTGTATTTTCTATTAAGTTTTCTATTGAAGAAAATTCTTTTATAAGTTTTATTCCTGTTTTTTCTCCTATACCTGGAACACCTGGTATATTATCTGATTTATCTCCCATTAATCCTTTTAGATCTATAAATTGAGTAGGAGTCATTTCATATCTTTCTATAACTGAATTATAGTTATATTCTTCAACTTCTCCCACACCTTTTTTAGTAATTAATGTAGTTGTTTTATTTGAAGCAAGCTGAATAGCATCCTTATCTCCAGTAACTATGTAAACTGTATAATCATTATCTTCTCCCATTTTAGATACTGTACCTATTAAGTCATCCGCCTCATACCCTGCCATTTCCATTCTATGTATATTAAAAGCATCTAATAATTCTTTTAGTGGCTCTAATTGTTGTCTTAATTCATCAGGCATTTTCTTTCTTCCAGCTTTATAGTCAGCAAATTCTTGGTGCCTAAATGTAGGCGCTTTTTTATCGAAAGCAACACTTATATGTGTTGGTTTATAGTCATCTATTATTTTAAATAGCATTCTAGTAAAACCGTATATTGCATTAGTCTTTAATCCTTCACTATTACTCATATCTGGTAATGCATAAAATGCTCTATTTATAATTGAATTTCCATCTATAATTATTAATCTTTGGTTCAAGTTTATCACCTCTATAATTTTCAATATTATATATTCATATATACTATTATATACCTATATTTCATTATTTAATAATACCATAATAATCAAATTATATTAAGGTATTTAAAAATAAAAATTTCCCTTCTCTTAAGTAATCTGCTATGGAAATTCTTTAGATAAACAATAATTTGAACTTCCCAAAATTATATTATCTTATTCCTTAAGTATAAATATCAATGCCTATCATAGTTACTATATATTAATGTAGTTAATATATAGCAACTACATTAAATATTTTAAAATATATTTTATTTATAATTAAATAAATCTATATACTTGCTTTTCTCTTATTCATTTGTTATAATTTATTATAATTTAAATTAAGCCGAATTGCTGGAACTGGTAGACGGGGAGGACTCAAAATCCTTTGCTAGAAATAGCGTGTGGGTTCGATTCCCACATTCGGCACCAATTATTAACTAAAGAGTTGTATAAATATTGAGACTACTGAGTTTTAACTTGGATAGTCTCTTTTATTTTATTTAAAAACACGCAGTAATCACGCAGTAAATTTAATTTTTATTTTTAAGGTTATTTTGCACGAATCAATTACGAAAGGAGTTACCTTTTATGATTTCTTATAATCCTCTTTGGAAAACATTAATAGATAAGAATATGAAAAAAATGGACTTGGTAAGCTTAACTGGTATAAGCAATGGCACTTTAGCTAAATTAGGAAAAAATGAATCTGTGTCTTTAAGCATTATAGATAAAATATGTATAGCTTTGGAATGTGATATATCTAGTGTGGTACAGATAAGAAATAAATAAAATAGTTTATTGATACTAATATCAACACCATCTATAATTATATGTAGTAATATTATTTTATCTTTCTCTTTATGATTTTTATATAGATTTGCTAAAGGTACTTATAATGTTAGGAGCTGATAGATAATATGGGCTGGAGAAATAGGCCTACATTTAAACATAACTGGAATAAAGATATAGATTATATTATGTTTATAGATGAAAATGGAGATGCATCTATTGACCATATAGTCAAAGCTTTAAAAAACAATAAGCCCATAAGTGATAATACATTTTTTACTATTACAGGCTGTTTGATGCATCGTAATGACTTTATAAAGTCTAAAGATGACATTCTTAAAATCAAGTACAAATATTGGGAAAATGGGCTTGCCTTGTATAGTAATAAGTCTAAAAGAGTCTGTTTTCACTCTCGTGAAGTTAGGGGTAGAAAATATCCTTTTGATAATAATTCTATAGAAGTTCAATCCTTCATGAACGACTTAAGCAACTATATGAAAGGTTTACCTATAACTATATTTTCATATACTATGGATAAAAAAAGTCATTGCTCTAGATATTATGATCCATATTCTCTTTATACTCTTGGATTAGAGTTTATATTTGAAAGATTAGTGAAATACCATCTGAATCATGATGAAAAAGTTATTATAATAATTGAAAGCCGAGGTAAAAGAGAAGATAAAGAATTACTAAATCATATAAAGGATTTAATCGATCATGGAACCAGATATGTTTCTAATAGTTATTTTAAAAAAATAAAAGGTGTTTATTTTAACCCTAAATGGAGTAAAGAAGATGATTATAAGAAAAGTTATTTCGGTTTAGAAATTGCAGACTTAGTATCATTCCCTATACACAAATACTGTAGAAATGGTTTTAGTGATAAGGATTTACCATTTTTATGCATAGAAGATAAAATATATGGATATCCTGATTACTATGGTAAAGGAATTAAAACTTTTCCTATAATTAAAAAAACCGTCCCAGAAGGACGGCCGCTCGCACTTGCGAACCCCAGAAAGATTTAATCTTTCAATATGATTATAACAATCTTCTCTTTAAAAGTCAAAGAAAGATATATAATATTATACGCTAATATATAAAATATATACCTATTTTATGTATATTTCTTAAGAGTCTAGTCAAGTTAAATATTTCTAGACTCTTTTACATTTTATGCATATAACATATTTAATTATATGTATGAAATGTAATAATTCTATCAACAATATCTAATAAAAAGAGGTAATATCATGTATAAAGTTACAATTAAGTATGAAGGCCCAGGCTGTTATAGATTTATTGATGAACTTGGAAAAGTTATTTATGTTGGCTCTGCTAAAGACATTAATAGAAGGGTTAGTAGTCATATCAAAGGAAAACAAGGACACTTAGGGAAAAAAGTTTATGATCAAGTTGCTAAAATTGAAATAACTAAAACAGAAAGCTACGGAAAAGCTTTAGACTTAGAACAATTCTTAATTAATAAATATAAACCTAGATATAATAAAAAAGATAAGAGTAGAAATATGAACTCTAAAGTAGTTAAAAATGAAGAAAAATACTCTAATTTAGAAAAATGGAAGCTGTATTATGATATTAAAGATTTAGATAAAGATAAGATAGAATATACTAAAAAGCAGGATACTTTATTAGTTCTATTTACCTATACTGTATTTATGTTGATAGTACTTAATTTCATATTATAAAAGGGGACGTTAGTTTACCGCCCCTTTTTATTACTTATATGATTAAGTTTTCTAAATTTAACTTACATGATTTAATATCTAATCTTGAGTTATTCTTCACTTTTGAATCTGTTATACAAAGAATAGAAGGCATTATAGGAAATACTTCTTTCCATTTACGGCTATAATATAACTCAATATATTTATCTATATCAAGCTTCTTCGTTCTTTCTACCTCTACAAAGTATATTTTATTGATATTATCAACCCTTATAGCTATAAAACCATCTGCTATTACATTTCCACATTTTAAAGGACATCTATACTTCAATATCTCAATTTCTTTAGTCTTTAATTCAGCTAATAGTTGGCTAAATACTATCTTACTGTTTCCAATTTGAAGGTTTCCTTCCAATATAATAGATATTTTGGCTTAATATATTTTCTCTAAATACTTTAAGTTTCTTATTATCTTTTAATGTATTTAGCCTCTGATTACATCTTCGAATACCTCCATTAAAAAATAAAGTGCTTATGGTCCTAGTATCTGCTACTCCTACTTCCTTCAAAAACTTTACTATTTCGATATCCCTATCCATCATTTTCATGATGCCATCCCTCTGTCCAGTTCATAATTTATATTCCCCTTTTATAAATTTTCTAAAAAACTCAAATCATTTATTATTTCCTTATTTTCATATACATTATTAGTCTCTTGAATATTTATATTTTGATTATCTCTATATGAGCCGGGTACAAAATTGTTCTCAGCTTTTATATCTGCATTGTTTAATATTTCAATTTCTTTAGATTTTAGTTTATTCTTTAATTTCTTAGATGCAACTGGATCTGATTTATTTAGATGCGGCTTAATATATTCCTTAACTTTATCTATTTCGAGATAGTACCCTTGACACTCTATCTTATTAGAACCACACTTATAAATCATTCTACCTTTACAATTTAACTTTTCTGCTCCTGGTTCATCTAATATTAGTCTTGAGTTAGCTTCATCATTCATTTTATGGCAAAGTCTATGCCCTACATTGCTTCTTAAAACCAAATCTATTACTGTATTATCAAATCTCTGACCAGTTATAATTAGAAATTGTCCAGAAGCTCTTGAGATAGCCGATAATCTTTTAAGCATACTCATGGCTATTTTCTTTTTATCTTCTAATAACATAACAAACTCTTCTATTACAATAAATCTATATTTCAATCTTTTATTTTTCGGCACCTTATCATTATATTCATAAATGTTTGTAACCCCTATTTCGTCAAATAAATCATATCTACGTTTGCACTCTTGAAGTTCATCAGCAATTATATCTTTAGCTACTTCAACTTCTGTAGTATACTTTTCAGCTTGTTTTAGTCTCTTAAAAAGTGATAATTCTACAACTTTAAAATCTATCAATACTAGTTTTATTTCATTAGGATATAAACATACTAAGCTAGTTAAAATATTTCTTAGCGTTGAACTTTTACCACTACCAGTAGCTCCTGTAAGAAGAACATGAGCTTCTTCCTTAAAATCAATAAATATATCTTTATCAATACTTTTAGCAAATGGTACGCAAATACCATTCATCTTTTTAGGTAACTTATATTTAACTAAGGTCGGTAATTCTTTTTTAAACTCTAGATAAAGTAATCCACTCTTAAGGCTCAATTCTATATCTTTCCCTAGATAAACCTCCATGTTATCTTTATATTTTATGAAATCATTTAAACTTAATCCTGTAGGTATAGTAATTAAATATCCTTTGTCACTTTCTTTTATTATCATAGGAAACTCATCTAACTTATTATTCAACTTTATACTTTTGAAAAATAAATTCAAATCTTTCTTACCATCCTCCAGCCAATACTCAAATGTCCAGTTGAATAATTTAATTCCTAAGTCCCATACTAAATCAAAGTATGGTTGCAGTATATTTTGACTCATATTTTTACCCCCTTTAGGTGGGTATTCCTGTAAATATTGCAGTAGAAAGAAGTACTTATAGTACGCACCATATCTTAATTTCATACAATAATCCACCTATTCTATCCGAAAGAATACCTCGTTGGAATACCTTGCTTTATTAGTTTATATGCTAATATTTAGAAATTATTTCTTTATTTATAGAATTTTTTTCTGATATTAGCATATAAAAAAGACTAGCTTAAAGCTAATCTTTTTGACCGTTGTGTGATTATTGCGTGTTTTTATATATTTTTCTATAATCAATATTATCAACTAATTTAGTATTTTACATGGATTAACGATATTGTTTAACCTTAATAAGTGACGACTTTTATAATCACCCATATAATTTAAATCCCAGAAGTTAAAATATAGCTTATACTTAAAATCAAAAAATTAAATATAATATGCAAAATACAATTATATTTAATATCCTTTGTCTTAAAATAAATGTAAGTAAGTGATACCGAAACAAATATTTTTGGAATAATAGATACTAATAATGATAATAAAAAGTTAAATTTTGAGAAATTATAATCAATATAATGAATACTCAAAAACATTATAATATTTATTATTATTACTATAGCTTTCACAATTTTATCATTCATATCTAGCCATGTTGATGCTATATTAAAGAATATTCCTCTAAATATCAATTCTTCTATTATTGGAGCGTATGCTATTGCACCTAAGTAAAAAATCATGCTCAGTTTTAAATCAGGTTCATTTATTTGATGTAAAATTAGCTCTAATACTTCTCCACTCAAATAACAATAAAGTATAGAAATAAAAAGGCATAATAATGTTAAGACTACATATTTTTTATCATACTTAAATAAACTCGATATGGATAATTTTCTATATGTATTCTGTAAAATTCCATCATTATATATTTTACTCAATAAAAATATAATAATAGAATACACCA
>NZ_JAGHFM010000307.1 GCF_017888745.1 Terrisporobacter sp.
ATACCTGTTAAAACTGAAATGGGTAGAGAGATAAGAAAAGTTTTCATAGCAGATGATAATTGTAAACTAGTAGATGCAGACTATTCTCAAGTTGAGCTTAGAGTGTTAGCTCATATGAGTGAAGATGAGCATATGATAGAAGCATTCCAAAATGATGAAGATATACATGCTAAAACTGCATCACAAATATTTGGAGTTAATATAGATGAAGTAACTAGTTTACAAAGAAGTGAAGCAAAAGCTATAAACTTTGGTATAGTATATGGAAAAACTGATTTTGGCCTTTCTCAAGATTTAAATATACCAGTGGCAAAAGCAAAAGCTTACATAGATAGTTATTTTGAAAATTATAGCAAGATAAAAGATGTTATGGACTTAGCTATAAGTGAAGGAAAAGAAAAAGGATATGTTTTAACAATATTTAATAGAAGAAGATATATTCCAGAAATAAATTCAAGTAATTTCATGGTTAGAAAACAAGGGGAAAGATTTGCTATGAATGCTCCAATACAAGGAAGTGCAGCAGATATAATAAAAATAGCCATGGTTAATGTTTATACTAGATTAAAAGATGAAAATTTAAAATCTAAATTAATATTACAAGTACACGATGAACTTATTGTTGAAGCTGCTGAAGAGGAGTTAGATAAGGTATCTGTAATAGTGAGAGAAGAGATGGAATCAGCTGTAAATTTACATGTTCATTTAGACGTGGACTTAAATGTTGGAACTTCATGGTTTGAAACAAAGTAGGTGTTTTTATGATTATTATAGGTTTAACAGGAAATATTGGTTGTGGAAAAAGTAGTTTATCAACTATATTTATTCAAGAAGGAATAGATATAGTTGATGCTGATATAGTTGCAAGACAAATATTTGAAGATAAAGAATTATTAAATCAAGTGTTTGATATTTTTGGTTCAACTATAAAAAACGAAGATAACACATTAAATAGAAAAGCTTTAGCAAATATTGTTTTTAATGATGATAAAGAATTAGTTAAACTAAATAATTTAACTCATCCTGCGATAAGAAAAAAAATATTAAATGAAATTGAGAATTTAAGGATTCAGAATAAGAAAGTTGTAATTTTAGATGCAGCTTTGCTTATTGAATCTGATTATTTAAATCATATTGATAAGCTAGTTTTAGTTAAATGTGATGAAAAAGTTCAGATAGAAAGAATAAAAAACAGAGATAATTGTACAGAAGAAGAAGCAATAAGTAGAATTAAATCTCAGATGAGTCAATCAGAAAAAGAAAAATACGCAGATTATATAATAGATAATACAGGTACATTTGACGAGTTGAAAGAAAAAGCTTCTATACTTATAAATTATATAAAGGAGAATTGGAGTGAATAAAAAGAACATTATAATCTTATCTGTTATTATAATCTTAGGTAGTGTACTATATTTTGAAAAGGATAAGATATATGAATTCTTATATCCTAGAAAATACTCTATATATGTACAAAAATATTCTAAAGAATATAATTTAGATGAAAATCTAGTTTATAGTATTATAAAAGCAGAAAGTAAATTTAATAAAGAAGCTATATCTCGTAGAGGTGCAAAGGGCCTTATGCAAATTGCAGATATAACTAGAGATTGGGCAATCGAAGAGTTAGAATTAAGTGAAGATACTGATATTTATGATCCTGAAACAAATATAAAAATCGGATGTTGGTATCTTAACAGATTATATAAAGAGTTTGGAGATACAGAATTAGTAATAATGTCTTATAATGGTGGATCTGGAAATGTAAAAAAATGGTTATCTGATAAAGAATATAGCCATGATGGTGAAGAAATACATACAATACCTTTTCCAGAAACAGATCGTTATTTAGAAAAAGTTAAAAAGTATTATGTACAATATAATAAGTTATACGGCAAGGAAGGAAGGAACTAATGAAAAAAAGAAGTATAAAACTTTTGGCAATAGTTTTAACCATAGTTCTATCAATTGTGGGCTGTAGTAAAGGAAATGAAGAAAATAAAAACAATAATGAAGAAGTTAAAAATAATATTCAAGAGTCTAATTATATTCATTTAACTATGTTAATGCCTACAACAATTAATCCCATATTAAATACAGATAAATCAGTAAATTATATAATGAATTTACTGTATGATGGTTTATTTGAAATGGATGAAGATTATGATGTAGAGCCAAGCTTAGTTGAAAAATATGAAACATCTTCTGATGGAACTAGTATAGATATTAGTTTAGTTTCAAATGCTAAATGGCATAATAAAAGAGATGTAACATCAAGTGATGTGGATTTCACGGTTGATTTGATTAAAAAAAATAAAACAAGTCCATACTTTGATTTAGTAAAAAATATCAGAAGTATAAATGTGAAAGATAGTAAAAACTTTACAATAAGTCTAAATGAAAGTGACCCTTTTGCAATAGATAAGTTGACGTTCCCGATTGTTTCAAAAAATGAACTTTCTAACTTAAAGTCAAGTGAATTATTAGAGTATAAGTCTAATTTAGTTGGAAATGGTCCATATAGTATTAAAGAATATGTAGATAGAAAATATATGATTCTTGAAGTTAATAAAAATTATTTTGGAAATTTACCTAAAAATCGTAAGGATATATTTGTAAAATTAGCTCCAGATAAAGAATCACAAACTGATATGGTAATGTCTTTAGATAGTGATATTGCAAGTGTAAACATAGGTGAACTAAGTAAATTTGAAGATAAAAAAGAGTTTAATATTACAAACTATGAAGGTAGAGATTATGAAATGGTGGTATTTAATTATGATAATGAATATTTAAATAACACTGATTTTAGAAAAGCTATTGTATCTTCAATAGATAGAGAGAAAATTCTAAAAGAAGCTTATGTAGGATATGGTACTTTATCTAATTTTCCTCTAAATACAAAATCTAAATACTATAATGAAAAAGTACAACCTTTAGAATATAGTAAAGAAAAAGCAAAAGAATACTTAGGTTTAGCACTTAAAGAAATAAGTCAAGATATATCTGATAAAAAGCAAGCTGATGAAAATAAGCAGAAATCACAAGGTTTAAATGGTATTATAGAAGATAATGCTGGCGAAGGAAAGTTAAATACAGATTTAAATAAAGAAGAAATAAAAGAAATGCTAAAGGACATTGAACTTAAAATAGTAGTATCTAAAGATAATAGTGAAAGAATTAAATTTGCAAGCATATTAAGTGCAAACTTATATAGTATAGGTATAAAAAATGTTGTAGAAGAGTTAGACTCTGAAGAAATGACAAAAGCATTAAATAGTAAAGATTATGATTTAGCAATATTGGGATATTCTTTGTCAAGTATACCTGATGCTAGAGGAATAATACAAGCTTGTAATATAAAAGATCCACAAATAACAAATTATATAAATTCCTTAGCTAATGCTAAGTCAGAGGATGAGACTAAAAAAGTGTATAATCAACTTCAAAAGTATGTAGTTGATAATGCATCATTCATTAGTTTAGGTGTGCTTGATAATTTCATTGTTACAAACAAAAGATTAGAAGGCACAATTCACCCAAATGATTTTGATATTTACAAAGGAATTTCAAATTTACAAATGAACAAATAAAATATTTTAAGGGAGGAAAATTATATGAAAAAGAAATTATCTATTGAAGGTATGAAGTGTAGTCATTGTGTAGCAAACTTGCAAGATGCTCTTACAGAAGATATAAAAGGGGTAAAAGTTTTAGAAGTAAACTTAGAAGGTAAATATGCTGTAATCGATATGGATGAAGAAGCAAGTATGGATGAAGTTAAAGCTATAATCGAAGATTTAGGTTTTAATTTAGTAAGTGTTATATAAAGAAATAATATGAAAAAGTAAGTGATTGATTTCACTTACTTTTTTTTCTGTAACTTATGCATAAAAAAATATACCTTACGCACATCTATTGAAATATAATTATTTATTAGCTTATAATTTAAACAAGCAAGTAGGAAGAAAGAGGAATTGGCCAATGATTAAAATAGCTATATGTGATGATGACTTGATAATTCTTAATCAAACTAAAAAACTAATAGAAGATTATAAGAAAAAAGATTTCGATATATATGTATATAAAAGTGGAGAAGAACTACTAGAAAGTAAAAGTATCTTTGACATTATATTTTTAGACATAGATATGATTGGAATTAATGGTATTGAGACTGCAAAAAGAATAAGGTTATATGACAAGCAGGTAAAGATAATTTATGTAACTAATTATACTGACTATACATATTCAGCTTTTAGTGTTCATGCTTTTGGTTATTTAGTCAAGCCGATTAAAGAGAAAGATTTACATGAACAACTGAATGAAGCGCTTTCTTATATGGTAGAAGATAAAGAATATTTGATGGAGTTCATTACAAATGAAGGATTAGTTAGGGTTGATTTAAATAAAATATATTATTTTGAATATGAATCTAGAAAAGTACTTATGAAAACTAATGACAAAACTTATATACTTAAAGAAAAAATTTCAGATATAAGCACTAAGATGAAAGAATATGGATTTGAAATGCCTCATAAAAGTTTTGTTGTAAATCTATATAATGTAAAATCTATAAAAGGATATGACATCTATATGATGAATGGAAGTATAGTACCTTTATCACAAAAAAAATCAACAGAATTTAGAAACTCTCTTAATATTTATATTAGTAATCATATTGAGAAACAGATAAGGGGGTAATTGCTATGAATAATTATATTGATATAGTTGCATTTTTAATATTACCCATAATAGGAAGTGCATTTATAATTTATACTTGTTTTGAGTTTTTGAAAAAAATAGACAGAAATATATATAGGCCTAAAATTATTTATATAATAGCATTTATAGTTTTTAATATAGTATTATTTTTAACAGCTATTTCAGGAAGTTTATTAATAAATACAGTTGGATTTACTAGTGGAATATTAATTATTGGCCACTTCTTATACAATGATTCTAAAGTTTACTTACTATATTACTGTGTATTCTCAATTTGTTTTTTATTTATAGACTTACTATTAACTTGGTTGATACCTACTATTGTTATGACAAAAGAAGTGTATTTTACGAGTATGGCCTATTTGCAAATAGCAATGATATTTATGATTAGGATGATAGAGTATATTTATATTAAACTATTCACAAATTTTATAAATAGAAGAAAAGGTAAATATATAAGTAAAAGACAAAGTTTAAGTTTTTTAGTAATACCTACTTTTAGTGTTATATATATAATGACCTTAGTCTCAGTATTACAAATATATGCAGGACTTCAAGAATCTATATTGTTAGTAATAAATATTATATTGGTTTTAATTTTAAATATTTATGTAACCCATATATTTGATGTAATATCAAAAAATAATACATTGCAAAATGAAGTTAATTTATATCATCAACAAAGTGAGTTACAGCACAAGTACTATGATAACTTAGAAAATAAATATAAAGAATCAAGAAAATTAATTCATGATATTAGAAACCATTTGCAATCTATAGAAAAACTTTATGAAATAAAAGATGCTGAAAAAGCCAAAGAATATACAAATGATATACATCTTATGCTTAATGAATTAAATCAAAAGTATTATACGAGTAATAGAGTTTTAAATATTATTTTAAATGATAAATTTCAGATTATAAGAAATTCAAACATAGATTTAGATTGTAAAATTGGAGAAGTTAACTTAGATTTTATGAAAGAAATAGATATAACTACAATATTTGCAAATCTTTTAGATAACTCAATAGAATCTGCAAAAAAGGTTGAGGATAATAGTTATATTAAATTTCATGTTAATAAATTCAATGATTTTATAGTTATAAATATTATAAACTCAATGAAAGAAAAACCGACTATTAAGAATAGTAAAATCCAAAGTACAAAAGCAAATCATGAAGGATTAGGACTTGAAAATATAAGAAAGACACTTGAAAAGTATGAAGGAACTATTGTCATTGATTATGATAATACAAACTTTAAGGTTAATGTTGTAATTCCAATTTAAATAATGGGGGAATCATTTATGATTGAAAATTCAGTAATAGTGGGTTTATGTTTTAGTACCATAGTAACCTTAATAGCACCCATAGTAATATTCATTTATTGTATTTTTTCAAAAAAGAAAATACTAAAATCTTTTGTAGTTGGTATTTTAGTATTTTTTATATCTCAAATAATTTTACGAATACCAATAATATCTTATATTTTACCTAATCAAATTTGGTACATGAAGCTAAGTTTAAATCCATATTTATATGGAATATTTTTAGGCTTAACAGCAGGGATTTTTGAAGAAGTAGGTAGATATATAGGATTTAAATATTTCCTGAAAAATAATTATAGGTATATAGATGGATTATACTTTGGTTTTGGACACTGGGGAATAGAAGCTTTATTATTAGTAGGAATTAATGCCGTAATATTTTTATTTGGATCTATAGCAATAAAAAGTGGAGTAGATTATAGTAGTTCATCACTACTAAGTTTAGTATTTAGTCAGTCGTCATCCTTAACAACAATGAATTCATTTATTATGGGCGTTGAAAGGCTGCTTACTATGAGTGTACATATTTCACTTACTATGATTGTTTTATATGGGATAAAGACTAATAAAATTAGATATTTATTTATAGCTATATTACTCCATGGATTAGTTGATGCAGGAGTTGTGATTTTACCACAAATATTTAATGTGAGTATTGTGGGAATGGAGATATATTTATTAATATTGTCTTTAATATTTTTATACTTCATATTTAGATTTAAATATGTATTTGCTAAGTTAGATAATAAAAATGTTTAGAATAATATAAATTATTGGGGGAGATTAAAATGAAAAAATTAAGATTATTTTTAGTTATGGCTTTAAGCTGTCTAATATTAGTAGGATGTTCTACTAATAAGTTAAGTGATGCATTTGATGAAGAAGAGTTAAAAACTACTACTCAAAATATCATCCAAATGTTATGTAATGGAGAGTATGATAAAATTGAAGAAATATCTGGACAAGAGCTAATAGATGCAGGAGTTACAGCTAAGTTAAAAGAAGTATGGGAACCAATAGAAAAAAATTTAGGTGAATTTGATTCATATGAAAAAGAAGCTGTAGTAGGGAAAGACAACCAAGCAACAGTAGTTAATTTGGCTAAATTTAAAAATGGAAAAGCTCAATTTACTATAAGTTATAATGAAGATATGAAATTAACAGGATTTTATATAAAATAATTTGAATTATAAACTAATTCACTCTAATGAGAGTTTTATGAAAGTGAAAAAACAATAAATATGAAAAAAATAGCAGTGATACTAACGAAACTTATAAAAAAATAATTGAGGAATTTTAATGTACTAAAAATAGTAAACAAATTTTGTTTACTATTTTTTTATATGGTAAAACTTAATTTAAAAACTTATTATGTATAATTTAGAATTATTATATGAAAAAAAGACTTCTATTTATGGGGGAAAATAGAAGTCTAAATGGGGGAGATTGAGTATGTTTGATTTTATAATAGTATTTTTTCCAAATCAAATTAATTTATACATAAATTTAAAAGAATTTAATAATTTTATATAAAAATCATATAATTAAATAACAATAAAAAAAGAAAAAACTAGCAAATTCACCAACTTAAAAACATTTGAATATAATAAATGAGAGTAATACTGCTTATATATAGAAGGGGGGGTATCATGGAATCTAGATATTATAAAGATGATTTGAAAAATATGATACTTGATATGGCCCACAAAGAACTTGAAAATTATATATCTCAAAAAGGAGCACAAAAATACTTTGAGGGTAATATAGATAAGATTATTAATAATTATATAAAGAAGATAAGTAAAGAATCTACTGTAAATAGAACCTATTTAAAAGTATTAAAATATGGTGCATATCAAGAAAATATAGCTTCAGTAGGAAAGATAATTAGAAGCCAAGAAATGTTCAAATCTAAAGGTGAATTAATAAAATTTGCAAATTATTTGGGAGTACAGGTTAATAGAAAATATTCTTATAATCAGGTATTAAAGACTGTGTCTAAACATATTTATAATAATAGAAAATCTTATTCTAAAAAATACGTTTTATATAGTAGAAATAGTCAAGAATATGTAATAGAGCCTGATAAGATTAAAGGGGATTTAATAGAAAGTTATAAATCTAAAACAAGAGAGGATATGAGATCTATCGCAAAATTATTAGATATTGATGTGATAGATGAAGATTCAGCCGAAGATATAAGAAAAAAAGTTATAAATTATATCATTAAAGAAAAGGTTATTAAAAAAAATCATTAATTTTAAAGGCGCTGATAGCGTCTTTAATTTTTGAAGAATAATGAAAGTACTATAAGGGAGTTGATTACTTATTAATTTTAGAAAAATATTTTTAGTTTTTATAATATTTATATCCAGTATATTCATAAGTAATGTTAATATTAACGAAGGACATTTAGAGCAAGAAATAAAAATAGTAAGTTACAATATACATAGTGGTGTAGATAAGGATATGTTTCCTACACTTTTTGATATTATAGATTTTTTAAAAAACTCTGATGCAGATATAATATGCTTACAAGAAGTTAATGAATCAGCTAAGGTTGGATTTCAAGTGAGTAGTTTAAAAGAAGAACTAGGGATGAATTCACATTATGGAGCTAATGTTGTGAATACAAATTCTAGTTACGGTTTAGTTACATATTCAAAGTATAAAATAATAAGTAAAAATCATGTATATTTAACCAGTAAAAATGAGCAAAGAGGTCTCTTACATACAGTAATAGATGTAAGGGGAAAAAAGGTTAATATAATTAATTTACATTTATCTGCTAATACAGAAGAACAGAAAGTTCAACTTAAAGAAGTTCAGGAGTATATAGATAATTTAGGTGATGAAACTTACATAATAGCAGGAGATTTTAACGAACCTGAAACAAGTTTAAATAATGTGGTAGATGTGGCTAAAGAATTAGATAAGTCTAACACTTTGACATTTTCCCTAGGAATAGAAAGAATAGACTATATTTTTACATCTTCTGATGTAGAGCCTATAGATTATAATGTGCTAATGAAAAAGATGTCAGATCACTATCCAATTATTGCAAAATTAAAGATATAATTATAAAATAATTGTATAATATACAAGTTATGTATATGGTTTTAGTTGAAACTTAGGAGGAAAATAATATGAAATTTACATTTTGTCACAATAATTTTAATGTTCTTAACTTAGAAAAGAGTTTAGAGTTTTATGAAAAATCATTAGGATTGAAAGAGGTAAGACGTAAGGAAGCTGAAGATGGAAGCTTTATATTAGTTTACCTAGGAGATGGAGTTACAGGTCATAGCTTAGAATTAACTTGGTTAAGAGATTGGGATAGACCATACAACTTAGGAGATAATGAGTTCCACTTAGCTTTAGAAGTTGAAGATTTTGATAAAGCATATGAATTACATAAAGAAATGGGATGTATATGCTTTGAAAATAAAGCAATGGGAATATACTTCATCGCAGATCCAGATAACTATTGGATAGAAATATTACCAAAACACATATAAAAAATAAATATACTTGGGAAAATAATAGTCAAGACAAATGCATAATAGTTATAGGAGCTAGTGAACTAGCTTTAACTTTGGGTAAGGGACTGTAAATTATGAAAGTGTCTTATTAGGAGCAAGAAGATTTGATTGATATAAAAACTACACTTAAAATTATAAGTGTAGTTTTTTCTATTTAGGCATAATTTGGATATCTTCTAAATATATATTATTAAAAACTATTTAGGAGGGGACAACTTATGAGCAAAAGAAAATTTTACAGAAATTTCAATAAGAGAAAAAAGTTTAATGTTACAAAAGGTATGACAATCACATTATGTGTATGTATTATAGGTACTTATGCATATGTAAACCTAAAAGATAAAGGATTTGAGGACAAGCTTGAAAGTATAAGTGTTGTAAGTAGTATTAAAAATTTATCCATGTGGGATGGATTAAAAAAATTGTTTGATAAGAGTGATGTTATAACATCAAGTAATATTTCATCGGAATTAGAGGAACTAGAAAAAGATAAAGAGACAAATAGTGAGGAAAAATCAAAAGTTGCAAGTGTTAATGAAATGACAATATATACTATACAAGTTGCATCTATAGAAAATCAAAATGATCTGAAAAAAATTGAGGAGGTAATGCAAGAGTATAAATTTCCTTCTGCAAATATGACTTTAGATGATACTAAAAAAGTACAAGTATATACATCTCTCGAAGAAGATAAAGTAAGAAAAAATTTAGAAAGTACGAGAACATATTTTTCGGATGCTTTTTTAACTAAAATAGAGATTCCAATGTTATCTTTACAATATACTGATAGCTATTCTTATATGGAAGATATAGCAAAAGGATTGAATGATTTGATAGAAAATTATAAAAAAGAGATTGAATATTGGGATTTAGGGAAGAAAAATCTAGAAACTTATAACGAAATTTTAACAAGCAGAAACACAATTTTAGATAATTTAAAGAAAAATACAGATAAAATTAATTATTCAAAGATGGATAAATTTAAGGAAAATTTAATTTCATACATAGATGAAGTTGAAGAAAATATATTGGTATCTTCAAAAAATGCTAATGAGAATAAAAATTATATAAGTGAAGGGATATTGTTATCTTCAATACAAGGATATTATGTATTTGTAAATTCAATGAAATAAAGAGTTAAAGGGTTGTTTATCAACCTTTTTTTTATGTATAAAAAAAGAAGCTGATATTTAATAAAATTGATTTAAAAATACTTAATTATTTAAATTGAATTATTGATAATAGTTTAAAAGCTTTATCAAACAGAGATGAAAAAGGATATTTTTTTAACAATTGTTAAATTTTTCTAAAATTATAGTATACTATAAATAGTAGCGGAAAGTTAAAAACAGTATGGGGAGGTAGTCAAATGAAGCTCTTAACATTTAAAGGAGGAATACACCCTCTATATAATAAAGAGTATACAAATAAAATAGCTATTAGAAAAGCTGAAGCTCCAAAAATAGTTTATATACCTCTGCAACAACATATAGGTGCTCCGGCAAATCCTATAGTTGCTGTGGGAGATGAGGTGAAAGTAGGACAAAAAATAGGTGAGTCTCAAGGGTTTGTATCTAGTAATATACATTCATCTGTTTCAGGAACAGTAATTAGAATAGAGCAGCATGATATACCAGGGGGAAAGGGTTTATGTGTTGTAATTGAAAACAACTTTAAAGAAGAGATTCACGAAAGTGTACAACCTAAGGGTAACTTAGAAAATTTAGATTCTAAGGAAATTGTGAAATATGTACAAGAGGCTGGTATTGTTGGTATGGGTGGAGCAACATTCCCAACACATGTAAAGTTATCACCACCACCAAACACAAATATCGATGTTGTTATATTAAATGGTGCGGAATGTGAACCATATCTTACAGCAGATCATAGACTTATGGTTGAAAATCCAGAAGATGTAGTATTTGGATTAAGAGCAATAATGAAAGCTTTAAATGTTAAAAAAGGATACGTAGCAATAGAAGTTAACAAGCCAGATGCAATAGAAGCTATAACTAAGGTTGCAAATAATTATGATGAAGTAGAAGTAGTAGGACTTCAAGTTAAATATCCACAAGGGGCAGAAAAGCAATTAATATATGCTTGTACAGGAAGAGAAGTTCCATCAGGTGCTTTACCAGCAGCAGCAGGGGCAGTAGTTGATAACGTTGGTACAGCAGCACAAATAGCAAAAACTATTAAAACAGGAATGCCTTTAATAGAAAGAATTACAACTGTTACAGGAAGCTGTATAAAAAATCCTGCAAACTTAATAACTAAAGTAGGTACAGTTGTTTCTGAGATAATAGATCAATGTGGTGGATTCAAAGATGATGTTACAGTAGGAAAATTTATAATGGGTGGACCTATGATGGGTATGACTCAATATACAACTAATGTCGTTACTAACAAAGGTTCCTCTGGAATACTTTGTATATCTGAAGAAGAAGCAAGAATAGATGAGCCAAGTAATTGTTTAAGATGTGGAAGATGTACAGAAGTCTGTCCAGCATTTTTACAACCACTATATATAAGTGCTAATTCATTAAAGGGAGATTTTGGAAGAGCGGCTGAACACAGAGCTCTTGATTGTATAGAGTGTGGTTCATGTTCGTTTATATGTCCAGCTAGGAGACCTTTAGTTGAATCTATAAGAAATGCTAAGAGACAAATTCAAGTTATGAGAAGAAAACAGCAAGCAGCTAACAAATAATGGTTAGGGGGAAATAATATGGAAAACAAGTTTATAGTATCATCATCACCTCATATTAGAAGCAATGAAGATACTTCTTATATAATGAAGCAAGTAGTATTAGCTCTTGTACCAGCAGCACTTGCATCAGTATATTACTTTAGAGCTAGTGCATTATATGTAATGTTTTTTTGTATATTAGGTACAGTTGGTTCTGAATTTTTATATCAAAAAATAGCAAAACAAAAAAGTACAATAGGTGATTTTTCAGCAGTAGTAACAGGATTATTATTAGCATTTAACGTACCAGCATCACTTACATGGTGGATGTGTATACTAGGTGGAGTATTTGCAATAATAGTTGTAAAAATGGTGTTTGGAGGAATTGGTAATAACTTTGTTAACCCAGCACTTGCAGGAAGGGCATTCTTATTAGCATCATTCCCAGTTGCTATGACAGCTTGGACTAAAACAGGTGTAAACTGGGTTAGTAGTGGAAGTCTAGATGCAGTTACAACTGCAACACCATTAAGTTTTATGAAAGAAGGTGTTTCAGGACTAGCTCCTTTAAAAGAAAGTGGAGTATCTTTACTTGATATGGCTTTAGGTAATATTGGTGGAAGTATAGGTGAAACATGTGCAATTCTAATAATACTTGGAGGAGTTTACTTAATTTATAGAGGAATAATAAGTTACATTATGCCAGCCTTTTACATAGGAACAATATTTGTTTTATCTTTTATATTAGGTGGATTTAATCTTGAGTTTGCCTTATTCCAAGTTTTAGCAGGTGGTGTATTGTTAGGAGGATTCTTTATGTTAACTGACTATACTACATCTCCTATGACAAAAAAAGGTCAAATAATTTATGCGGTTTTAGCTGGTGTAATAGCAACAGTTATAAGATTATATGGTG
>NZ_JAGHFM010000308.1 GCF_017888745.1 Terrisporobacter sp.
AAATCTTTAGGTGTTCCTTTTTCAATGATATTACCTTTTTTAATCATAATAATTTCTTTAGATATAGATTGAATATCTGATACTACGTGAGTAGCAACTAAAATTATTTTATCACTTGATATTTCAGCTAATAGTTCTCTTATTCTTACTCTTTCTTTTGGGTCTAGTCCTGCTGTTGGCTCATCCATAATAAGTATTTTAGGCGAACCCATGATGGCTTGTGCTATTAAAATACGCTGCTTCATACCTCCTGAATAAGCTCCCATTTTTTTATCTAATTCATTAAATAAATTTACTGCTTTTGATACCCTTTCTATTTCAGACTTTAGACTATCTTTAGATATTCCTTTTAATGTACCCATATATGATAAGAAACGTCTACCTGTAAATTCATCATATAAACCTTGCTGTTGTGGCGCAAATCCAATCTTTTTTAAAAATTCTTTTCCTAGTTTCGCTACATTGTTTCCATTATATAAAATCTCCCCTTCATCCATTGATAAATTATCAGTAATAATATTCATTAGTGTAGATTTACCAGCTCCATTAGGTCCTAGTAATCCATATACACCATCTTCTAATTCAATTGATATATGGTTAAGGGCTACTTTTCCTCCATAAGTTTTGTATATATTTTTAATTTCTATCATACATATTTCCCCCTTAATATATCTCATCTATAATCATATTTACTTTTTTAAAGTTATTTTTATTATTAAAATAGTCTTCTTTTGGAATCATTGCATATTCTCTATCTGTTTCAATTGTTTGGTTTATACCAGCCCACTCAACATACTCATCTTTATTCTTACAATTGCTCTCTACAAAGAAATCATTCTCTGATTCGGCTATAATATTAACTAATCTTCCATTATCCTTATATAAACTTAATTTTGAAATCTCTTTATCTTCTATTCTGATTCTATAATATTCTTTGTTATTCTCTTTCCAATCAGATGTAATCATATATCCATCATAAATTTGTTCAATGTTGCTATTATTAGTTTCTAAGAAATCTGATTTTTGCTTTGTATCTAAATCAAAGGACATAATTTTATTTCCATTATATTTATAATAAAATACATTTTTTTCATGCATTATATATTGATAACTATCACTCATTTCATTTTCAAATAATTTTTCAAATTTCTGAGTATTTATATCATAGCTTACTATAGACTCTTTAGCATTTTTACATGCTTGGGTATACTTTGCCTGGTCCATCTTTTCTTCTACTGTAAGTTCATGATCAAATTCTAGCTTATTTATAATTATCTTATCCTTATAACACCCAAGTATATTCCAGCTACTATCCCACTCTGTAATATCTTGCTTTTCTCCACTTTCATTTGATATTTTGATTAATTTGTATTCATCACCTTTTGTATAACTTGTATTGTCATCAATCTTAACCTGTGTATTCTTCATACTAATACAGTATATATACTCTCCATCTGTTAATATTTTTTCTCCTAATAATTCTCCAGATTCAAATTCAGATAATAAAATTCTATTAGATCCATCTAAATTCATTCTATATATAGAGGTAGGTTCACTTATAGGTGTTAAACCCTCTCCTCCATAAGATATGCTTGTACTTATTGATCCGTCATCATTATATTCTGAACTTATAAGGTACAAATACTTCCCATCACATATTAATGAATTTTGTCTACCAAAGTACTTCGTTTCTATATATGAAGTACACCTATCAGTATTATGATTACATTCTGATTTGTCGCATAAATAAATTTGTTTTTTTGTTTTGTAATCAACATACATTAAATTCTGTACAGTATTTCCTTCTTCATCTTCGCTACTTGAAATTGTGTAGTATCCACCTTCAGTACTGCATCCATTTTGCATAGCATCATTTGATAACATTTTTAAACTTTTAATTTTTGCATCCTTTGCTTCACTTTTATTGTCTAATTTATTATTTTGTCCCTTAGAACATCCCCACAAATTAATAGAACATAATATTGTAAATACTAATACAATTAAAACTTTCCTTTTATTCATTTTCTTATCCTTTCTTTTTCTATATTAAAAAATCCTATGTTAGGTTAACCGAGTTAATCATAACATAGGATTGTATCAATATTGTTTCTATTGTATTTGTGCTAATTTAGGTATTATAGATAGGTATTGTTCAATTTTGTTATTTAAAATATCAGCCTTAATTATTAAAGATGATTTATTAGATTGAATCACATCACTCTCTATAACCCAATCTCCTAGCAAGTCTAAATTTAAGTACGATGAGTAACCTCTTAGAATATCTTCTTTATTATCATTCACTCTAATTTGACCATTACCTATAATTTTGATAGATATAATTTTGTTACTTTCAATATCCCACCATAAACTTATCTGCTGGTCTCTAAAGTTAATTACATACTCTTTTAAATTTTGAACTATCGACGAATAAATCATTTTTACATAAACGGATTCAACTTTATCTGTAATATAATCATCATTATTAACTAATACTTTCTTTTCTATTAATTCTTTTAGTTGTTCTAAAATTATTTTCTGTTCATCTGACGTTGCTATTATTTGTACTACACTTGCGATTTCTGATTCATCTGTACTATATATTCCATCATAAATATCATGAATTCGTTGAACTAAAGGTATATCCTTAGCTTCACTATCTAAGTTTAAATCCATTTTTTTTAATTCATGAGTTCCTAATAAATATAACTCATCAAATTTTGCAACAAGTGAAGGCAGTGAAATGGAAAATATCAAAGTAATAAAAATAATACTTCCAAGATAAATATATAATTTATTCCTCATTCTCTACCTCCAATATTATTGAAATTGTAGTTCCTTTTTTGAGTTCACTTTTAATTTCTAAATTTGAATTATGTAACTTCGCAATTTTATCACATATTGATAATCCTAGTCC
>NZ_JAGHFM010000309.1 GCF_017888745.1 Terrisporobacter sp.
AAAAGATGTAATCAATTTTAATATATTAAAAGCTATACCGATTACAACTATTAAAAGACAAATTTTTAATATTAAATTTAAATCCATAATCATTTCTCCTACTTATAAAGTATTAAGTTCATAATGTATATATAATATATTTTTTTAGGAAATTAATCAAGTTTTTCTAGTAATAGGAAAAATATATTCTATAAGATGCATAAAAAAACTATTAAATATAATACTAAGAACAGATTAAATTTGGCAAACATAAAATTACATCTTTATTACAATTTGGAAATAATATTCATGAATAATAGAATATATAATATAATATCTATTAGCAGATCAAGAATATATAAAATTAGGAGTAAGGTAGGATGAAAAATTCAAAATTTTCTTTTGGAAAAATTAAAGATTTACCTAGAGAATCTGGCTTAACTCATAAAAAAGGCGTTATCTTAGAAAAAATGGGAAAGTTAGATGAAGCAATTGCATCTTATAAGATTTCCGCAGAAGAGGGAAATGTTAAATCTCAATATACTTTAGGTAGAATCTATTTAGATAAAAATCAATATCATGAGGCAGAAAGATGGTATTCAATGGCATTTAAAAATGGATTTGAAGATGCAGCTTTTGACCTTGGAAACATGTACTATGACTTAGAAGGATATGAATATGCTCTTTATTGGTATGAAAAAGTGGCTTTAGAAGGCAATATAAAAGCTCAAAATAATTTAGGAGTAATTCATTTTAAATTAAATGATTACATAAGAAGTGAAAAGTGGCTAAAAATAGCAGCTGACGATAATTTTGGTATAGCTTGTTTTAACCTAGGAAATCTATATTTATATTTGGAAAAGGAAGAGGAAGCAGTAGAATATTTCAAAAAAGGTTCTGTTTTACTGAATGATGACTGTAAATATAATTTAGCTATATTAAGTAGAAAAGAAGATAATGAAAAAAATACCATATCTTTATATAAACAACTTTATAGATCTTCTCACATAAAAGGATGCTATAATATGGGGCTTATAAGTGAAATAAATGATGATTTATCTGAAGCAGAAAGATATTATTTAAAAGCTGCAAAACAAAACCATGTTAAATCTCAATACAGATTAGCTTACTTATATGATAAGCTAGATAAAAGAGAAGATGCTATTAAGTATTATGAAAAAGGAATAGAACATAATCATTCTTTATCTAAATTTAGGTTAGCTAACTTATGCAATAGAGAAAATGAAATTGAAAGTGCAAAAATGTACTATGATTTAGCATCTAATGAAATGGTAGAGGCTAAAAATAATTTAGCAGGACTATATTTTGAAGAAAAAAATTATGAAAAAGCTTTAAAGAATTATGATGAAGCAATAGTTGATGGCTGTAAAACAGCAATAGAAAATATAGCTGATTTATACGACCAAACTGGAGATATAGAAAAGGCAATTTCATATTATCAAAGAAACTCTATGGCGGTTTCTTGTCAAGTAAAATTGGGAGATATTTTTAAAAGAATAGATAATATTGATGAAGCTATCATTTGGTATGAAAAGGCTTTAGAAAATGATGATATATATTCGGCTTATGCTTTAGGAGTAATATATGAAGAATTAAAAGATTTTGAAAAGGCTAAGGAATATTTTATGAAAGCAGTGGAAAAAAATCATATAAATAGTCGTATTCATTTAGGCAAAATATATTATAATGAGAAAAATTTTGAAAAAGCTAAAGAAATGTTTGATGTTACTGCTAATGAAAATAATGTATATTCTCAACACATGGTAGGATTAATTAATGAAAACTATTATAATGATTATACTAATGCAAAATATTGGTATGAAAGATCTAGAGAACAAGGTTGCATAGAATCAATATATAATTTAGGTCAACTATCACTAAAATTAGGTGAAATGGAAGAAAGTGAAAAATATTTTGCTGAAGGTGTTAAAAAAGAAGATAAAAATTGTGAGTATATGTTAGCTTTTATGTATTTTGAAAAAAGTAAAAGAATGTATAAAGAATTAAGTGAAGTACATTATGAAGATAGTGAATCAATACTTAGTAAATTACCATTAATAGAAGTAAATCAAGAAGAAAGATTGTTATCACCTTTTTGTGAAATAGAAAAGATTAATGACGATGATGAGAATGAAGAAGAATATATACCTCAATACATATTAGAAATAAATGAAAACCTTGAAAATGAGTTTGAAAATATAGAAAGTGAAATGAAAGTAGTTAGATAGAATCTAACTACTTTTTTTGAACTAATTCTTTTAAAAGCTATTGACCTAGAGTTAACTCCAAGTACTATTATATATATTGAATAGAAAAATAATTGAGAATTTGTAATTTTTATAGCTTAATGGAATGTAAAACTCAATTGAAATAGGGGAGGTATATATAATGAATAAAAAAGTATTGTTAATATCTGCTAGTCCAAGAAGAAATGGAAACTCAGATATACTATGTGATGAATTTATGTTAGGAGCTAAAGATGCAGGTAATGAAGTAGAAAAGTTGTTTTTGGGAGATAAAAAGATAAATTATTGTAGTGGATGTTATGCATGTGAGAAAAATGGTATTTGTGTTCAAAAAGATGATATGAAAGAAATTTTACAGAAAATGATAGATTCAGATGTAATAGTTATGGCAACGTCTGTATATTTTTATACAATGGATGGACAGATGAAAACCTTAATAGATAGAACAGTCGCAAGATATACAGAAATTAATAATAAGGACTTTTATTTCATTGCTACTTCAGCAGTAAATAGTAAAGAATTGATAGAAAGAACTTTTGATGGATTTAGAGGATTTACATCATGTCTTAATGGAGCAAAAGAAAAAGGAATTATTTATGGAGTAGGAGCATGGCAAAAAGGAGAAATTAAAGAAACAAAAGCTATGAAAGAATCTTATGAAATGGGAAAATCAGTTTAGATAAATTTTATAGTATAAGCTATGATGGAAATGTAATTATTAGCTTTGCTATATTATATTATAAATAAGAGGGGAGGAATAAAAATGAAAAAGTTAGGTTTTGGTTTAATGCGCTTACCACTAAAAGATAAAGAAGATGTTACAAGTATTGATATGGATATCTTAAATAAAATGGTAGATAACTTTATTGATAGGGGATTTACATACTTTGATACAGCTTATCCTTACCATAATGGAAGAAGCGAGATAGCAGTAAGAGAAGCTTTAGTTAGGCGTTATCCAAGGGAAAGTTTTCTTTTAGCAGATAAACTATTTATGAAAATTATAAAATCAAAAGAGCAACAAGAAAAAATTTTTGAAGAACAGTTACAAAAGTGTGGTGTAGATTATTTTGATTACTATCTACTTCATAACTTAGGAGTGTTGACTTATGAAAAATGTAAAAAATTTAGTAGCTTTGAATTTATTTTAGAAAAGAAAAAAGAAGGCAGAATTAAAAATATAGGATTTTCATTCCATGATAGTGCTGATTTATTGGATGAAATATTGACAGTTCATCCTGAAGTAGATTTCGTACAATTACAAATTAATTATCTAGATTGGGAGAATGAAAGTATTCAATCAAGAAAATGTTATGAAGTAGCTATAAAACACAATAAGCCAATAATTGTAATGGAGCCTGTTAAAGGTGGTACCCTAGCTAGTGTACCAAAAGAAGCTGAAGATTTATTTAAAAATTATAATAAAGAAATGTCTATACCATCATGGGCAATAAGATATGTAGCAAGTCATGATGGTATAATGATGGTCTTAAGTGGAATGTCTGATATAAATCAATTATTAGATAATACTAGCTATATGCAAAATTTTAAACCTTTTTCAAGAGAAGAATATGATATCATAGGTAATGTGGTTGATATTATAAATAATTCAATTACAATTCCATGTACATCATGTCAATACTGTGTAGAAGAGTGTCCTAAAAATATTCCTATTCCAAGTTATTTTGCACTATATAATAATAGAAAACAATCTTTATCTAAATCCTTTTCTACTCAAAAGGTGTATTATGATAATTATATCCAGACTTATGGACAAGCATCAGAGTGTATTGAATGTAGACAGTGTGAAAAAAGCTGTCCTCAACATTTAGATATTACAAAGTTTTTGAAAGATGTAGCTGAGGAATTTGAAAGGGGATAAATTAAATTTCTTCAAATAGTAAGAGGGGGAGATATTATAACAATTAAAGAAGTAAGCAAAAAATTAGGTTTATCCCAAGATACGCTTCGATATTATGAAAAAATAGGATTAATACCTAAGATAAATAGAAATAAAAGTGGAATTAGAGATTACAGTGAAGAAGATTGCAAGTGGATAGAGTTTATAAAGTGTATGAGAGGGTCGGGTCTTTCTATTGAAGTATTAATTGAGTATCTTACTCTTTTTCAAAAAGGCGATGAAAGCATTAATGCTAGAAAAGAAATATTAATAGAACAGAGAAAAATTTTGATTAATAAAGTAGAAGAAATGCAAAAGACTATTGATAGATTAACTTTTAAAATAGAAAGATATGAAAATACAGTTGTATAGAAAGAAAAAGAATTAAGAAAAGTTGATTAAAATTAAAAAATATAAAAAGCTCTAGATAAACTAGAGCTTTTATTAATTCTTAGGAAATTTTTATAACAATTTATTTTTAGATAATAAAATTGATAATATTAAGCAAATTATTGCTGAAATAAATAATATAATCCAAAATCCATTAGGATCTTTAGAGAAAGGCATATTTTCCACATTCATCCCGAAATATCCAGAAATCATGGTAGGAATCGATAAAATAAGTGTTACAACAGTTAAAAGTTGCATCACATTATTTTGGTTATTATTAACTATTGCACTAAATGCATCCATGATTCTACTTAATATATCACCATAAATTGAAGCCATTTCTAAGGCCTGTCTATTTTCAATAATAACATCTTCCAATAAATCCTCATCTTCGGAGTATTTTTTTATAGTAGATGTACGAAGCATTTTATTAAGAACTAGCTCTATTGCTTTTAGAGAGGTAGAAAAATATACTAAAGATTTTTCTAATTCTAATAGTTGAACTAATTCTCTATTTTTCATCGACTTGTGTATTTCACGTTCTATTTCAATAGTCATTCTATTAATTCTTCTTAGATATAATAGATAATAAGTTGCATTTTTGTGTAAAATTTGTAATAAAAATCTAGTTTTCTTAAAAGTGTAAAATTCTTTTATATGTCCTACTATAAAATCGTTTAAAATTTTACTTTGTGCAGTACATACTGTTATGATAGCATTATTTGTTAGTATTATCCCAAGGGGTATAGTAGAGTAATGAGCAGAGTCATAATCACTTTCATCAATTGGAATATCTATAAGAATCAAAGTATGATTATCTTCCACATCAATTCTTGATCTTTCTTCCTCATCTAGGGCAGATTTCAAACTATCTATGTCTATTTCAAATCTTTCAGAAATATAACTTATTTCATCATGACTAGGTTCAACAAGATTTATCCAACAACCGTCTTCAAAGTCATTTAATTTTTCCAGTTTTGTCTCAATTGTTTTGTAATATCTTATCATGGCAACACATCCTTTATTCAGTTTTATATATTGGTCACTTAATGATATCTATTAAAAGACCAATATAACTTTGGAAGTATTAGTCATAAATAGATATTATTAAGTGATTAAAATGTTTTGCAGTCCGAAACAAGCGTATCGGAATACTGTCCATTTCCATCACTCTCCTTAAATTTTTAAACATCTATTATATATTAATAATTTTTTAGTCATAAATCAATGTTTTATGAAAAATATTACTAAAAAATTATAAGCCATATATATATTATAAACCTTTAGAGATAAATATAAAATAATTTTATTTTTAGTTTACATTTTTATCCATGTATATTAGATTTGTTTATAATATAAATACCTATGTAGACTAATATTAATTCAATTATATTTTTTACTTCAAAAAGTTTTTCATGTAAATTTATTGAAGAGAATATGGATCCAAAAAATGGGTTAAGAAATTTACTTTGATAAAATTTTTTTATTGAATTCTTTTGAATTTAATCTCCCTAGACAGTTTATATTATTGGAATAATAAACAATATCATTATAATTTTATAAGATTATAAGGTTACAATAATTTAACTACTTAAATTTTAATTATATGCTATTATAATATTATGAAAATTTAAAAATAAGATATTAAATGTATATATATGTATTCAATATCCTATTTTTAAATTTAATTCCCATAAAATTCATAAATTATTCATATTAAGGAATTATAATAATATCAAAAGGAGGAGTTGATATGGCAATAGTGCTTATTACAGCAATATTAGTAGTAATAATGCTTGGTTTATCTTTCTTATCATATTTATCAGAAATAAGTTTATTAGAAGACCAAAGTATGGAACATTAATTTTGAATAGAATATAAAATTTAATATATAATAAATTATAAAAAGATTGAAGAAACTCAATCTTTTTTTGCGTATTATTAACTTTTAATTTATAAAAGATGTTTACAATAGACTAAAAGGTGTGTTACAAATAATTTGTTTTTATTTATAAAAAATAACTTATTAGATTGAATTATGTTGATTCTCATTACAATATAGATAAAAATAGTATATAATATACTTATTAAATTAGATAATTTTGTAATAAGAGTTAAAAGGGGATTAATATGACAAGTAATATAGTGGTTTTATTTTTTATGGGGGTACTTAGTTATTTTGCTATAAGTCTTTCTATTTCTACATGCACAATAAAAAGCGAAATTACTAAGATTAATACAAAACTAGAGAATATTGAAAAACATTTTGGAATTAATAGCTTTGATGAAGAGATATTATACGAAGAAATAAATAGATTATTATGTATGAATAAAAAGGTTAGAGCTATTAGATATTATAAAGATATAACTGGTCTTGGTATTAAAGAATCAAAAGAATATATAGAATTATTAGAAAAAAATATGTATGAAAAAATACTTAAATAAAGAAAAAGTAATATAAAATATAGAAAATAAAAAGCTTGAATCTAAAATATATGATTCAAGCTTTTTTACATACAAGGAATTTATGTTGAGTTTGCGTCTGTGGGCAACTATTGTCAATATGTTTGAGAAGTTGTAAAAAAGTAAATTTTGAGCGATGGAGTTGCCTGAAGTGCTAACAAAATGAGAAAAATAAATATATGATATTTTTTATAAATGAGAGGGTATTAATTAATAAGTAACAGAAAGATTTAAGGAGTGATATATATGAGTAAGAGAGTAACAGTATGTAAATTGTGCTCAAAAGTAGATATAGATAAGTTGAAAAATGAAATAGGAGAGAAGAATGTTAAAACAGGCTGTGTAGGAGCGTGTAGAAAAGATAAAACTCAATATTTTGGTAAAATTAATGGAATTTATATTCATACACAAAATGAAGAAGAGTTTATAAAAGAATGTAAATAAATCATATATTAAGAAATAATTTTATTATCCAAATATTATAAACTTAATGAACTTAAAAAGTAGGATATATTTTAAATATATCCTACTTTTTATATAATTATGATAAAATTATAATAAAGATATCAAATTATTAGGGGGATATATGAAATTAGTCAAATCAAGGGAAATTATAACAATTATTAGTATTATGGTATTAGCGGTATTTATATTAAGTGGTTGTAGCAGTAAAAATAAAATAGAGGATACTATAGATAATTATACAAAATTATTGAATGATAAAAAGTATGATGATTTGTATGAGATGTTGACAACTGATTCGAAAAACTACATAAAAAGTGAATTTGGGGGAAAAGAAGAATTTATAAATAAATACAATGCAATTTATTCGGCTATGGGAGTAAATAACATAAAAATAAGTGTAAAAAAAATAAATGATAAATTGGAGGTACCTATAACTATTTCTATGAGTACTGTTGCAGGCGAACTAAAATATGATAATACTACTATTAATTTAGAAAAAGAAGATGATGGATATAAAATATCTTGGAATGAAAGTTTGATTTTGCCCGATATGGTACAAGGAGATAAGGTAAGGGTTAAAACAACTATTGGAAGTAGAGGAAAAATATTAGATAGAGATGGTAATTTACTAGCTTACAATGGAGAAGTTAACTTTATAAATGTAGATACTAAAAAATTTAAAGAATCAAGTATAAGTAAATTAGCTAAAGATCTTGATATAAGTGAAAAATATATATCAGATAAGATTAAAAATAATTCAAACCCAGAATATGCAGTATTTATAGTAAAAGTGCCAGAATATGAAAAAGAAAAACTAGAGAAAATATCAGCTATAGAGTGTGTTACTATACAAAAAAATATATCTAGAGTATATGCTAAGGGGGAGGCATTTGGTAGTTTGCTTGGATATATAGGAAGTATAACAGCAGAAGAATTAGAAAAAAATCCTAATAAAGGATATACTACAAGCAGTCAAATAGGAAAAAATGGACTTGAGCAAGTTTATGAAGATAAGCTAAGAGCTAAAGATGGGGTACATATATATATTGAAAGAGGAGACGAAGATATCACAGTAGCTGAAACTAAAGTGAGCAATGGTAAGGATATAAAATTAGCAATAGATTCAAAGCTTCAACAAGAAATTTATAATCAAATGAATAAGGAAAAAGGTGCATCTATAGCTATGGATTCTTCAACAGGAGAAGTACTAGCAATGGTTAGTTCGCCATCTTATGATTCAAACACTTTAGTCACTTATAAAACTAAGGCTATAGCAAAAGAATGGGAAGAAAGTAAAAATGCACATTTTGATAATAGAGCTAATAACTTATATTCTCCAGGATCTACTATGAAACTTCTAACAGCGTCTATAGGACTTGAAAATAATTTAATAAATCCAAATGAAAAGATGAATATAAATGGATTACAATGGCAAAACTCTTCTTCCTGGGGAAAATATAAAGTGTCTAGAGTAAAAGATGTAAGTTCAGTTGGTTTATATGAAGCAGTCATATATTCTGATAATATTTATTTTGCCGATAAGGCTATAAAAATAGGCAGTGACAAGTTAATAGAAGGAGCGAAGAAGTTTGGTATAGGTGCTGATATAGATTTTGAGTATCCTATGCCTAAATCTCAAATTGCTAACCATAATAAAATAGATAAAGAAATTTTATTAGCAGATACAGGTTATGGACAAGGAGAAATACTTACAACTCCCCTTGAAGTTACAATGTCATATTCAGCCTTAGCCAATGAAGGGAAAATAATGACTCCAAGGCTTGTATTAAGTGAAAATAATAAAGCAAAAGTATTTAGTGAAGCTATAAATAAAGAACACTTAGAAGAATTACAAAAGGATTTTGCGGGAGTAATAAATGATCCTAATGGAAGTGGATACTTATGTAAAATAGATGGAGTTAATTTGGCAGGAAAAACAGGAACAGCAGAAATAAAATCAACTAAAGATGACGAAACTGGGAATGAAAATAGTTGGTTTGTAGCAGTAGATATGGATAATTCTAAATTAGCTGTATCTATGGTTATGGAAGATATGAAAGGGAAATCTACATCTAAAGACTTAGTACCTAAGGTAAAAAATATAATGGAGAGTTATATCAAGAATTAGGGTATATATAAAAAATCCAACGAATAAAATCGTTGGATTTTTTATATTAATTATTTAACTATTGTTGCTGAGCAGCTTTTCTTCTTTTATTGTATTGTAATCTTTCGTGCTCGTTTAGATATTTTTTTCTAAGTCTTATAGCATCTGGAGTTATTTCAACTAACTCATCATCATCTATAAACTCTAAAGCTTCTTCTAAAGTGAAAGTTCTAGCTGCATTTAATTTTATAGCATCATCTGAACCAGAAGCACGAACGTTAGTTAATTTTTTATTTTTAGTAGGGTTAACTATCATATCATCTTTTCTTGAGTTCATACCTATTATCATACCTTCGTATACTTCTACACCTGGATCGACAAACATAGTTGCTCTTTCGCTTAAAGCATTTAGTCCGTAAGCCATTGTAGTACCATTACATTGAGATATTAATACACCATTAGATCTTGAAGGTATTTCACCTTTATGATCTTCGTATCTAGCGAATGAACGAACCATGTTACCTTCACCACGAGTATCATTTATGAATTCAGATCTATATCCTAATAGTCCACGAGTTGGAGCAGAGAATTCTATTTTTACGAAATCTCCTTCTATAGACATAGCTTCCATCATACCTTTTCTTAAGTTCATTTTATTTATAACTGTACCAGAGTATACTTCAGGACAGTTTATTATAACTTTTTCTATTGGCTCTTGAATTTTTCCGTTTTCACCTTTGTGCATTAAAACTTCTGGTTTAGAAACACCTATTTCATAACCTTCACGTCTCATGTTTTCAAGAAGGATAGATAAGTGAAGCTCACCTCTACCAGATACTCTATATCCGTCAGTAGTATCCATAGGTTCAACTTTTAACCCAACGTTAACTTCTAGCTCTTTATCTAATCTATCTTTTAAGTGTCTTGTAGTAACAAATTTACCACTTTTTCCTGCAAATGGAGAATCATTTACTAAGAAGTTCATAGATAATGTAGGTTCTTCTATGTGTATCATTTCCATTGGTAAGTGATGACCAACTTCACATATAGTCTCTCCTATTGATATATCAGGGATACCAGCTACAACTACTATATCTCCAGAGTATGCTTCATCAACTTCTACTTGCTTTAATCCTTCGTAAACAGAAAGTTTAGATATTTTTCCTCTAGTTACAACTTCACCCTCTTTACAGATAGAAACTTGTTCTCCACTTCTTACAGTTCCTTTGTAAACTCTACCTATACCAAGTCTTCCTACGAAGTTATCGTAAGCAAGAGCTGATATTTGAAGTTGAAGATGTTTATCATCATAATTAGGATAAGCTTCTACATGGTTAACTATAGTTTGGAATAATGGAGATAAGTCAGTTGAATCATCGTCCATTTCTAATTTAGCTATACCTTGTTTAGCTATACCGTAAATTATTGGGAATTCACATTGTTCATCAGTAGCATTTAAGTCAACAAATAAGTCGAATACTTCATTAACAACTTCTTCAGCTCTTTGGTCAGATTTATCTATTTTATTTATAAATAATATTGGTCTAAGACCTAATTCTAATGATTTTTGTAAAACGAATCTTGTTTGAGGCATTGGCCCCTCAGAAGCATCTACTAGCAGTATAACTGTATCAACAGTTTTGATAACACGTTCAACTTCAGAAGAGAAGTCACTATGTCCTGGTGTATCTACTATGTTTATTTTGTAATCTTTGTAGTTTATAGAACAGTTTTTAGAATATATTGTTATACCTCTTTCTGCTTCAAGGTCATTACTATCCATTACACATTCTTTTACTACTTCGTTTGCTCTAAATACTCCACTTTGAGATAAGAATGCATCAACTAAAGTTGATTTTCCAGCATCAACGTGGGCAATAACAGCTATATTTATAATTTTATGTTTTTGTGTCATTTATTTAATTCTTCCTTTCTAAAAAATAACTTATTTAGTATAACATACCGTACCCAAAATGTAAATTAAAATCAGGATGAGACTATTATAATTAGTATTGACTTAAATGTAAAAAGAATAATCAATAGTTGCTATAAAAATAAAATTTACATAATTTTAATTGAATATTCATTTGAGTTTATATATATATATAATATTTTATTTTTGTGAAAATTTACCCTAAGGTGTTTATTAATATATTGTAAAATTAATAGATACTTTTGGGTTACTGACATAAGGATGAAACATAAAAATGTATAAATTTTATATATTAGACCTTGTGAACAAAGAAAAAGAATAAATCCTATGCTACAATAAAATTACATTAATTATTTTGAAAGGGATAAAGTCATGGGAGATAAAAAAAGAAGAGCAAGAAAACCTGAATGGTTTAAAGTAACTTATGATAGTGAAGTTGGGAGCATAGGAAAAATGATGGAAGATGATTCTTTACATACGGTATGTAAGGAAGCAAACTGCCCAAATAGGGGTGAATGTTATAAAAAAAGAACAGTAACTTTTATGATAATGGGCAATCAATGTTCTAGGAATTGTAAGTTTTGTAATGTTACAAGTGCAACACCTTCAAATTTAGATCCGTTAGAGCCATTGCATGTGGCTCAGTCAGTTAAAAAATTAGATTTAAAGCATGTAGTAATAACTAGTGTAACCAGGGATGATTTGGAAGATGGTGGAGCAAAACATTTTGCAAAAACTATTGAAGAAGTAAAAAGATTAAACCCAGGTGTTACTATAGAAGTGTTGATTCCTGATTTAAAAGGTGAAGATAAAAACTTAGATATAATTATAGAAGCTAAACCAGATGTTATAAATCATAATATGGAAACTATTGAAAGGCTATACGAAAGAGTAAGACCAGAAGCTATTTATGATAGGTCATTATATGTTTTAAAGTATATAAAAGAAAAATCACCTGAAATCCTAACTAAAACAGGAATTATGGTTGGATTAGGTGAAAAAGATAAAGAAGTATATAAAGTAATGGATGATGTACTATCAGTAGGATGTGATATTTTTACTATAGGACAATATTTACAACCAAGTAGAAAACATGTGGATGTGGAAGAATACGTTTCATTAGAGCAATTTGAAGAATACAAAAAAGTTGGATTAGAAAAAGGATTTGGATTTATAGCAAGTAGTCCCCTTGTTAGAAGTTCATATAAAGCAGCTGAAGCATTAGAAGCTAAGATATCAGATGGGAAATAAGTAGTGATTTATATAAATAGTAATTCAACTAGTCCATATTTTAATTTTGCTCTTGAAGAATATTTGATTGAACACAAAGATTTGAGTGATGATGAAATTTTTTTATTTTGGAGAACGAATCCTACAATAATGGTGGGCAGGTATCAAAACACCTATTCTGAAATAAATGAAAAATATGTGAAAGAAAATAATATAAATGTAGTTAGGCGTAATTCTGGAGGGGGAACTATATATACAGATATGGGTGCTTGGCAATTTACATTTATAAAGAAAAATTACAAAGAAGAAGGTATTTCTTTTGACAAATTCACTGGGCCTATTGTGGATGCTCTTCAAAAACAAGGTATAGATGCTAATTTTAATAGTAGAAATGATCTTTTAATAGGAAATAGAAAATTCTCAGGAAATGCACAATATAGAAAAAATAATGCCGTGTTACATCACGGATCTATCTTATTTAATACAGATATACAGGCTATGGTGAAAAGTATAACCGTAGCAGAGGATAAGATTATTGCAAAGGGGATAAAATCAGTTAGGGAAAGAGTAATGAATATTAGTGAAGTTATCGATAATATTATTACTAGTGAAGATTTCAGAGATATAATGTTAGATAATTTATTGGAGAATAGTACTATCTATACATTAACAAAAGATGATATAAAATCAATAAATAAAATTAAAAAAGAAAAATTTGAATCTTGGGATTGGAATTATGGCAAAAACCCAACATTTAATATTAATAGATATAAAAGATTTGATGGTGGTCGTGTAGATTTCAAATTAGATGTAAAAAAAGGTATAATTAAGAACTGTACCATAGAAGGAGATTTTTTTCTAAGTGGAGATATATCTATAGTAGAAAAATCTTTTATTAATTGTAAATATGCAAAAGAAGATATAAGTAAATTACTTGATACATTAGATATAGTAAAATACTTTTATAAGATAACTAAAGAGGATTTGCTGGAATGCATAATTGACTAGTAAATTAACTGAAGTGAACGTCTTAAAGAAATACAGATAAGAATACAATTTGAATTTAGCCCAATTAATTAGGCCTGATAAATAGTCTAATTAATTGGGTTTATTTTAAAAGATATTCTCTATGCAATATCCAAGTATTATCTTGCCATTTATAAATAGATATATTATCAAAATAGCAATTATAGTTACAAGGAAATTTATTAACATAGTTCCAAAGTTCATCATATATTTTTTGAATTTTTTTAGAGCTTATTGTAATATGAAAAATCTTATCTTTTCCATCCCTTTCACTAATATCCACATAATGTATATTACTTAAAGAATCTATCAGTTTATCATGAAGTTTTTTACCTTGACTACTCATTATCACGTCCATATATATTACCCTATTATCGAAATGATTATATCCTTTTATTATATAAGGTGCTTTTTCATTGTCTTTTGAAAATTTATTTAAAGTCTCTTCTAATTCGCTTATGTCATTATATTCAAAAGGAGATTTAATAGTAAAATGAGCAGGAAGCTTAGAAGATTTAGCTTTAAATTTTTCATAAACATCTTTTCTCATATTATTATTAAAGTTACCAGCATCACCTTTTACAACACTTACAATTACATATCTCAACTTTATCCTCCTAGAAAATTTGATTTTTATTTATAAGTTATATTATAGGTTTTACTAAAGTATTTATAAATATTTATCATTAAACCAAACAAAACTTAAAGATAATTATTTTCATACTAAAGATCAATTTGGGTATTTTGAAACATGTTTAGCCAATAAATTATATATTGTAAATTAGATTAATAAAATACAGAAGTAAACTAAATTTAATATAGTAAACTTCTATATTTGGGATGTTTATATAAATATAAAATTTAATAGATTTTTACATATCAACCCAAGTTGAAGTTCCTGAATAAATAAACTCTGTATGTTTACAATTAGGGCATACAAATACTTTGAACTTTAAATGTTCTTCAACATCAAATAAAGCTTTTAGCAGACCTCTATTGTTATCTTGAGAATCAAATCTATACTCTTTTAAAAATTTAAGTTCTGTTTTACATCTTAAACACTCCATATAACATATTCCCCCTTTATGAGTTGTTTATTAGGAATATTATAACAACAGTAGCTGTAAAATACAAATATCGAAAACTTTATATAAAATTATTATAATTTTTACTTATTTATCTAAGTCTATTAAATATTTACCAAATTCCTTGTATGTCATTTTAAATTTAGGTATACCAGTAGAGTAAGGTGCTATACTATACAATGGAAAATAGATTACTATCCCATCATTAGTTATATAAAACTCTTGATTAGATGATATAGTAGTAAAACCTTTTATACCGGGATCATTATAGAAAAAATTATCTTTATCCTTAGCAATTTGTGAACTAATATATTTATTAGCTATTTTTACATAATCTACATCTTTTTTAAACATATCTTTTAATTGAATCTCATCACCAGTAGATAAATTATAATTAAATGAAGTTAAATATGTCATGCCATGAGCCCCACCAGTGAATTCATAAGTTGTTATAGGAACACTTATTAAATTATTTTTATTATAAGAAACTTCAGAATCTGTATCAATTTCAAATTGATATTTTATAGTATTTTCTTTTTCTTTTGATGTTAGACCATTATAGTAATCTTCATATTGTTTTGCTTGTTCTTTTACTTTAGAAAAATTTCCAGTAATATAACTTTGTATATTATTATTTATATCTTGGATTACTTTAACAGATTTATTTTTTTTATTTGAGTATTTATCTTTAATTTTTAGATAAGGATATTTTATGTTTGATTTAAAAAAGCTGCTTTCTTCATTTAAAGTTTTGCTTTCTATAGAATACATATTATTTATCTCAAGGTTATCTTTTGAGATATGTGTATTTGTTAAATATAGAGACTTGTCTATATCTGCATATGATAAAGTAGAAGATATCAATATAATTGATAAACATAAGAATATTATATAGTTTAATTTTTTCATAATGTCATCCTTTCTTTTTATATATATTACTTATTTTTCTTTATAATATATTATATATACATGTTTGTTAATCTAAATTCATGTAAAAAAAAGGATATTAGACTTGTTTAGTAAGAAAATAAATTTGAGTATTAATAAAGCATATTAAATT
>NZ_JAGHFM010000310.1 GCF_017888745.1 Terrisporobacter sp.
AAAACTATGAAGCATTAAGTAAAAAAGCAGCACAAATAATAGGGAGCCAAATAATTTTAAAACCTAATTCAGTATTAGGTCTTGCTACAGGAAGTACTCCAGTAGGAATGTATAAAAATTTAATAAGGATGTATGAAGAAGGATTAGTTGATTTCTCTAAAGTTAAATCTTTTAACTTGGATGAATACTACCAACTGCCTTTTGACAATGATCAAAGTTATCACTATTTTATGGATGATAAATTATTTAACCATATAAACATAAATAAAGAAAATGTGTTTATACCAAATGGTATGTCAGAAAATGTGGAGCAAGAATGTATAAATTATGATAAAATGCTTGAGGAAGCTGGTGGAATAGATATTCAAGTACTTGGAATAGGAAATAACGCTCATATAGGTTTTAATGAGCCAACTATAAACTTTAATGTTGGAACTCATGTAGTAACTTTAAACGAATCAACTAGACAAGCTAATGCTAGATTTTTTAATAGCATAGATGACGTTCCTACAAAAGCAGTTACAATGGGAACTGGTGGTATATTCAAAAGTAAAAAAATATTACTTTTAGCTAGTGGTAAAAATAAGGCTCGAGCTATATATAATTCAGTTTATGGTAAAGTAACTCCTGAAGTACCAGCTTCTATACTTCAATTACACCAAGATGTAATAGTAATTCTTGACAAAGAGGCTGCTAGTCTTTTAAATGAAAATGACTATGAAGTTGTTAATGATGGTATTAGATCTTTAAATAAATAATTTAAAACACTTATAAATAGAAAATAACTATACTAAACAAATAGTATAGTTATTTTTTATTTAAATACTTATAAATTTTATTATTTATATTATTTATTATAAAGAGCATTAATTGTATTACTATGTAACTCTTCTTTTCTAAGTCTATCACTTTGTAGAAAATGAGCATAGAAAATATCTACTATAACAAGCACTGGAAATTGAGGTGAAATAGCTTTACCATTTTCTAAATGTTCTTTTACTGCAATATATAATATCTCATTACAGTAAGATTCCATATTTTCATCTTTTTTTGATGTTATTAATACTACACTTGACCCTCTTGAATAAGCAACTTTTAAAGAGTTTATTACCTCTTGTGTATTACCACTCACACTTATACCAATAACTAAACACTCTTCATCCATAAGCACTGAATTCATCTTCATAATATGACTGTCTGATATCGCTTCCACATTTACACCTAGTCTCATTAATCTAAGCTTCATTTCTTGAGCTACTAATCCAGAACTACCTCTACCATATATATATACTCTTTTTTTGATAGAGAAAAGATTTACTATTCTTTGTATTTGCTTTTCATCAATTAACGTGTAACTTTTATTTAAAAGTTCTTCATAAGTATCAAGAACTTGCTTTGTATAACTTTCTGTTATGTTTGGGGTACTTTTTTCAAAATTTTGCTTATATACAAATGAAAATTCTCTGTATCCATCAAAACCACATTTCTTAGCAAATCTTGAAATAGATGCTTCCGATACAAAAAGTATTTTAGATAAATTTTTTGATGATATATCAACTTCCTCATTATTATGTATGAAAAAATCTGCAACAATTTTTTCTGAAGGTGTAAAATTTTCATATAAGGATTCTATTTGAGGTATTATACTCTTTTGGTATTCATTCATACATTTGCCCCTCTCATTTTGTTTACTTTCTTTTTAATCTCATATTTTTAAAATTAAAATAGGCTCCTATCATTCCTGCTTGATTTTGATTTTGAGCAAATTCCAATCTTGTTTTTTCAGCTATAAATGGTATTAAATATTTATCTATACTATTTCTTATTTTATCATATAAATATTCTTTTTGTCCCATTATTCCTCCACCAAGTACTATAACCTCTGGATTTACAATATAACAAATATTGGCTATCCCCATACCTAATACATCTATCATTTCATCTATGGCAAATATACAATCTTTATCTCCTTCTTTAGCTTTTTGGAATATATATTTTCCATTAATTTTATTGTTTTTAAAGCCTTTTTTCTTACATACTTTTTTCACTAATACACTACTTGCTCCAAGTTCTTGAAATGTTGATCCCATCATATTCATATAACCTACTTCTCCACCACTACCAAATGCTCCGTGATAGATTTCATTGTTAATTATAATAGCCCCACCAATGCCTGTTCCAATAGTTAAACAGATACTTGTGTTACTTCCTTTTGCTCCTCCAGCAAAATGTTCTGCTAAAGCCGCACAATTCACATCATTCTCCACTTCACATGGTATGTTAAATGTATTTTCAACGATTTCCTTTATTTTTGTACCTGTATAATTAGGTATTAATGATGATGCATAAATAATTTCTCCTTTATTACAATCAACCATCCCAGCAGTCGATATACATATTCCTTCTATTTCATAACAATATTTATATTTTTTTACTATATCAATAATTTTGCCTAAAATATTTTGTCCACCCTTATAGGCTTCTGTTTCTATTTCGCCATTATCTAAAAATATTAAGTCTTCATTTAAGACTCCATATTTTATAGAAGTTCCACCCACATCTATGCACACATAATTTTTCATAACATTAACCTTTCTTTTATACGAATATAAGGGAGTATAGAAATTTACCTACACTCCCTCCTTATTTGCTTAAATACTTAATCTATTTTGAAATAATTATTTTGAATATTGCCTTTTTTATTTTTTCAGATTCTTTAACCTTAACTGCAGTTCTATGAGCATCATTAGGATAACAAATTAAAAAGTCATCTTTATTTAAAACTATATGACCTTTTTTTTCACCCTCTAAAGGTAAAAAATCATCCTTTTCAACAAATTCTTTTTGTACCATATTCTCTATAAAATTTACATCTATTTGTTCACTTCCATCTAACATAAGATGTAAATCTAAATAGTTTCTATGTGCTTCCCAAAATCTATTTTCAACTTCAGTAGTTTCATACTCAACTATATTTACAAAAAGATTATCTCCATCTATTTCATAGCTTCCCTTTTCATAGTTTAATAAATCATTAGATTTTGCATATTCAAAACATCTTGTTAAATTTTCTTTTAAATACTCATACTCATGTAAATTTTTTATATTCCCAAATATCATAAATACCTCCTATTATTTAGCTATTACTGTGTCCTTATTTGGTACACTTGTATCATTTTTAACTTTTCTAGATATATAACTTACTGGTATTCCTACTACTAAAGATATCCCTATTGATATTATAGAATAAGACCATATAGATACATCTGGCATCATATATTTTATATAAATCATTGCCACAGTAGAAACAGCAAAAGCTGCAAAAGCTCCTGTTGTATTAGCTACCTTTGTAAATACTCCAAGTACGAAAGTTCCTGCTAATACACCTAGCACTAATCCCATAAATCCATTAAACCATTCATAAGCTGATTTTATTTCTCCATTTGCTAGTACCATAGATACTACAATTGCAACTATACCTACTCCAAGTGATATATATTGAGCTATCTTAGTTTGCTTTTCAAAACTCATTTCTTTTTTACTTAAACGCTCTTGTATATCTAATGTCCAGCTTGTTGCTACTGAGTTTAGTCCAGTAGATAAAGTAGATTGAGCTGCTGCATATATAGCTGCCAATAATATACCTGTTATACCAACTGGTAATTCATATGCTATCCAAGAAGCAAATATTTGATCTTGTTGAATTGTATGAGCTAGTTCAGGATTTTGTCCATAGAATACATAAAGACCTGTTCCTATTAAGTAAAATACAGTTGCTATAAATATTGATAATGCACCATTAGTTAACATCATCTTATTTAATTCCTTTGTATCAGTAGTTGTTGTAAAACGTTGAACTATATCTTGACTAGATATATAAGAAGAACAAGTATTAAATCCTGCTCCTACAAATATTATAAATACACTTGTTTTTAACATATTAGGATCAAATAACACTTCGTCTGTTCCTATAAATTTACCTTGTTTTAAAGTATCAAATATAGCTCCTGTTCCACCATCTATACTACTAATTAGATATATTAGAGCAAATGTTACACCAACAAGTAAGACACTCCCTTGGATAAAGTCTGTCCATAGTACCGACTTTAATCCTCCTGTATAAGAATATATTATTGCTATAACACCCATTACAATTATTAATATATTAACATTTATACCTGTTAAATCTGCAAGTACCATAGAAGGTAAATACATTATAATTGACATTCTTCCTATTTGATATACTATAAACATTAATGCTCCAAGCACTCTAAGAGCTTTGCTATCAAATCTTAATTCTAAATAATGATATGCAGTATCTATATCAAGTTTACTATATATAGGTAAGAAAAATCTAATAGTTATTGGTATTGCTATTAACATACCTAATTGGGCAAACCATAGAATCCAGCTTCCTCCATAAGAATTTCCTGGTAATGATAAAAATGAAATTGGGCTTAATAAAGTTGCAAATATTGATACACTTGTTACCCACCAAGGAATAGTTCCATCACCTTTAAAGAATTCTTTTCCTTGCATCTCTTTTTTAGAGAAATATAGACCTGCAAATAATACAGCTGCTAAATATACTACTAATATAATAAAATCTATCTTCGTAAATCCCATATTAATTTCCTCCCCTAAAAGTTATTTATAATGCCTTTATATATTTTTGTGGAGAAGATTTTAGTAATTTAATACTAAAGTCTTCTCCTTTTAATTATTTTCTACTAGGCATCTAGCTAAATGATTTATTTTTTAAATACTTATTTTTATTAAAAAAATTTATCAAATATCTTTTTAGATTCTTCTTTTTGAGCTTCTGTTGTTAGAGCCATTGGTTTACGACAATATCCAGCATCTACACCTTGTAATTTTAATAATTCTTTTATAGTTGCATATAATCCATTTGAAAGTATAGCACTTATTAAATCATTAGTAACATGTTGTATTTGTCTAGCCTCTTCTATTTTACCTTCTCTAGCTAAGTCAAATATTTGTCTAGCTCTTACACCATTAACATTAAATGTAGAACCTATAGCTCCATCTACACCAAGTACTGTAGCTGGTAACATCATCTCATCGAATCCAGCATATATTAAATGGTTTGGATATGCTAATCTTAATCTTTCTAATAAATAGAAATCAGCTGCTGTAAATTTAACACCTATTATTTTTTCATTCTCAAATAATTCACCAAATTGTTCAACAGTCATATCTACACCAGTTAAGAATGGTATTGAATATATTATTAATCTGTTATCAACACTATTTATAATTGTATTATAATAATCTTTTATTTCATTAAATGAGAATTTGTAGTAAAAAGGTGTTACTGCTGATATTGCATCATATCCTAATTCAGTTGCATATTTAGCTAATTCTACTGATTCATAAACATTTATTGAACCAACTTGAGCTATTAATTTTATATCATTTTTTGCTTCATCTTTTGCTATTTCAAATACTCTTTTCTTCTCTTCAGTTCCAAGCATGAAGTTTTCTCCAGTACTTCCACCAACATATAAACCATCAACTTTCATTTTATCTATATTGTGACGTACTATTTCACGAAGTCCTTTTTCATTTATTGTTCCATCTTCATTGTAAGAAACTAAAAGTGCACTGTATATTCCCTTCATATCTGCATTATTCATCATATCAATATCTCTCCCTTATATATATTTTATTAAAATTTTTAATTATTTTTTTCGTAAAATTATCTTTTACATGTTGCATATAGCGTCTGTAAATAACTTAGTTATATTTTGTGGTCTAGTTATTATTGACCCTACTACAACACTATAACTTCCAAGTTCTAACACTCTTCTAGCCTTCTCTGGTGTATTTATATTTCCCTCTGCAATTACCTTATTTGAAACTTTACTTATTATCTCCCTTAAAATTTCAAAATCGTTTTCCTCAATTCTATAATTTTCACTTTGTTTTGTATATCCTACCAAAGTCGTGCCTATGTAATCAAATCCCAGTTTATCTGCATGTATAGCTTCTTCTACTGTAGAACAATCTGCCATAAGCTTTTGATTTGGATACTTACCCTTAATTTCATAATAAAACTCATCTAATGTAGTTCCATTAGGTCTTAAGCTGGCAGTTGCATCTAGGGCTATAATTTCTGGTTTAACTTCCATAAGTTCGTCTATTTCTTTCATTGTAGGCGTTATATAAACGTCGCTATCATCATAATCTCGTTTTACGATCCCTATAATTGGAAGATCTACATTTCTTTTTACTTCCTTAATATCCTCTTTAGTATTGGCACGAATTCCAACAGCTCCTCCTTCTTTGGC
>NZ_JAGHFM010000404.1 GCF_017888745.1 Terrisporobacter sp.
ACACATGTTGTAGATACAGATGTATATGCTTTATAAGCACTTTTAAATATTCCTAATTTTATTGCTTCATCACAGCTGTCCAACCATTTTTTATTGAATTTTAAATCATATACACTTCCCTTTAACAAAGGATTAATTTCTTTTTGTAAATTAATTATTTTCTTTTGAATTAGCGTTGAAGAAGCCATACATAGTATAAATCCTACAAATAAACAAAGAAAGTTTATAATACTAAAATCAGCACCAAAACCGCCATTTATTTTATCAAATACTAATAACATACTCCCTATTCCAAAGAAGAAAAATCCAAGAATCATATTTACAGAAGTAAGTAAAAGTATATAAGATAATCTTAATTCAATTTTGTCTATTATATCATCATCTTCATTTGTTTCACTCCATAAATCATACTCTTTTCGTGATTTATTATAAATTATTCTATTTATTATTATTACTAATATAGAAAGCACAATACTTGCAAATGGTGTAATTGTCTCAAATATACTCATTAGTAAATTAGGAAGACTCTCTCCAATGAATTTTTTTAAGTATACAGATGAGGCACCGATTATTCCACCAATAATTCCAGATATCACTAGCATGGCAACATAGCCTTTAAATGCTTTTTTGTCTTCTTTTTTGATTTCTTCCACATGCTCTCTATTCATGGTCATTATCCTCCTCATAACTAAAAATATCTTCCACTCTTGCTTCCAAAACCTTTGCTATTTTTAATGCTAAAGTTACTGATGGAGAGTAGTCCCCTCGTTCAATCTGGCTAATTGTTTGTCTAGATACTCCTACTAAACGACCCATTTCCGTTTGATTTACATTAATCTTAGCCCTATATTCTTTTAAACGATTATTTAATGGCATACAACTCCTCCTGACTATTTTCCTTGTTCTGTTGACTTATTTTTCAGCCTTAAGCCATTTTAAAGCATTTTTCAATTTTATTGGATTTCCATACATAAGTGTAGCCATTCTATATATCTTAGAACCACATATTCCTGCTAATACAGTTGATACTATTAATATTAATGCAGATATTATGAATTCCATTGATGTAATAGCTCCAGTTGCAACCCTTACTATCATAGTCATTGGAGATGCAAATGGTATATATGAACAAACCTTCATCAATACACTATCTCCTTTTGTCAATCCAAATATGCTAATAAGAAATACTACAATAAATATCATCATTATAGGTCCAACACTTGTTGATATTTCTTCTGTTTTTGATACTAAAGCTCCTAAAGCTCCAAATATAAATGAATAGAATAAGTAACCTAATATTCCAAATATAGCAAATG
>NZ_JAGHFM010000311.1 GCF_017888745.1 Terrisporobacter sp.
ATACTTATTATTTTCTCTTTTTCTTCTTCTTTTTTTTCTTTTTCTTTCCTCTATAAGGTTCTTTAACTTCTTCTTTTTCTTCTCGTTTACAATGTTTACGTATATCATAAAACATTAATAAAGCAATAGCAATTACAATACCTACACTTGCTTTATCTAATGCATTTCCAACTTCTGTTCCTTTTGCGATGAGTTTAGCAATCACTAAAAGAATATTAATGCCTCCATAAGCCATTATATAGGTACCTGCAGTTTTTCCCACTTTATCAGTATCGTATTTCTTTTCATTTACAAAAGTTATATAGTGTCCTAATTTATACTTAATAGTGGCATAACCTAAAGCTAATGCCAATATACCAAGTAGTAAATCAATATAAATACTCGCCATAATCCCCCTCCTCTTGTCATAAATATACTCTACTTCTATATTCTAAACAAAAAATATATTAATGTATATATAATTAACAATTTAGATATAATAATTAAACCTTATATCTTACTAATATAATCACTAAGTCAAAATCACTTCATACATCTAATAATCAAATCATCAAAACAAATATTTATTAATCTAATTATTAAAATATTTCTTTATTTAGTTATATTTTTTTTAATTTTTTCCCATAATCTAACTACAACATTAAGTAAAGGAGGACTTATTTTGTTCAAAATAATAAAAAAACTAAAATTTGCATTAATATCAATTTGTGTAATAATTCTCTTAATATCAGTTGCTTCTTATGCAGATTTATTATTATATAAAAATAAAACAGAGGATTTACCAAATGCAAAACAAGTAAGTAATGACGATGTAATAGATGATAATAAAACATCCTCTAAAACTAATGAAAATTCATATGAAACTAAAGAAAATTTAACTAAGAAGGACGAAAATGTAGCTAATACAAATAAAGACTCATCTACTTCAGAAAACAATTCGTCTACTTCTGAGAAAGTTTTTTCAAAAAACGATACACATATTCTTTTTTTAGACGATAAGTCTAATTATATGGTAATAGCATCAATAAATAAAAAGTCTAAAAAAATTAATTTAACTCAAATTAAAGATAAAAAATATACATATTTAGATGATAAAGAAAAGCTATTACAAAGCATTGAAAAAGACAATGACATTAAATTGGAGAAATTTGTTCAAGTAAATTTAGAAGATTTAATGAATGTAGTAGATGTAATAGGTGGAATAGATGTAGCTATTAAAGAAGAAGATTTAGAGGTAATAAATAACCTAATCCCTAAATATTTTTCTGAATATGCTAAATCTAATAACACAGATATGGAACTTTTACAAAACCCAGGAACTCAGAGTTTAAATGAATATCAAGCAATGGCTTATGCTAATGTAGTTTCTAAAGATATTTCTAAACAAAAAGAAGCTTTAAATTGTGTTATGAAAAACTTAAAAGACTTAAGTTTTACTAAGTATATTGAGATATTTAAAACTATTAAACCTTACGTACAAACCAATTTAAATTTTACTGATATGATTACACTTGCTACTTATGCAATTAAGTAAATTTATCTGTTAATTAGAAAAAAGCCTAAAAATATAGTTATATTTTTAGGCTTTTCATTTATTGTATAGTATTTATTATTGTGCACTATCTAAAACATCACTATCTTGTTCTTTTTTTTGAGGTATAAAATAACCTAATAAACCTCCTATTATAGAAGGAACAATCCAGTTAAACCCCAAATTAGCAAATGGTAATTTATTTACTGGTAAAATTTTAATACCCATACCATCTATAACTATAAGTATACTTACAATTAATGCAATATACGCTGCACCTTTAAATGCATTATCATTTTTAATTTTATGACCAAATAAAGTCATTATTACTAAAACTATTGTAGCAGGATAAATAATTGATAATATTGGCCCTGCAAATGATATTATAGCACTAACTCCAAAATTAGATACAAATGCACTAAATACACAAACAACTATTACCACTGTTTCGTACTTTATAATACCATTAGAAATTTTAGTAAAATACTGCGCTGTTGCTGAAGTAAGACCTATAGCTGTTGTCAAACATGCTAATGCTACAATTATAGCAAGTACAATCTTTCCTGGTTGACCTAGTAATTGTTCTGTTATACTAACTATTAATGATGTTTGATTTATATCGCTTGGATTAACTCCTACAAATTGGTGTGCCACAGTAGATCCTAAATATGTAAGACCTCCATAAACTATTAATAATGCTACTGCTGCTACTATTCCTGCTTGCAGTGTTAATTTTACTTTTTGCGATTCATCGTTATATCCCTTATCAGCAAGTGATAGTATAACAACTGCAGATAGTGCTATAGCTCCAAGAGGGTCCATTGTCTGATATCCTTGATATATACCTTCAGCAAATATTTGATTTATCATAGGTGCTTGGTTCAAATCGCCAAGTGGAGATATTATCCCTATTATTATTAAAAATACTAAAGCAATTAATAAAGCTGGAGTTAAATATTGCCCTATAAT
>NZ_JAGHFM010000312.1 GCF_017888745.1 Terrisporobacter sp.
AAGTTGTTACTATCATAGACTTTCATATTAGCACCTACCTTTTTTAATTATATAAAATTTTCAACTGTTCTTGATAATTTTATACTATTTATATGTATAATATTCCCAATTAATTTAGATAAGATTATCTTTTTCAGAAAAATTAATAATTAGTCTATCTTCTACTTGGATTTAAAGTATAATTCTATAATGATTCAGTTTTATCCTCTTTTTTAATAAAAAATTCACTTAAGTCATTACGTAGATATTCTGTTTAATCCCTCCAACAATTCAAGTTTATTAGCTTTACTTATAAATTATTCACCATCCACATAATTTATAAGTATTTAGTATATAAAAAAACTCTAAAGTACTATTTAATTAATACTTTAGAGTTTTTATTTGTTGTATTATTCTAATGTCATTAGTAATTGTTTGTCAGAAACCATTTCACTTTCCTTAACTTTAATTTCCTTAATTTTTCCATTAGTTTTAGCAACTATATTTGTTTCCATTTTCATAGCTTCTATAACTATTAATGGTTGATTTTTTTGTACTTCATCGCCTTCTTTTACTAACACTTTTATTACTTTTCCTGGGATACTAGCTCCTATTTCTAAAGGATTATCCATATCAGCTATCTCAACTTGTTTAATACTTCCTGCGAAGTTATTATCTCTTATTTCTACTTCTCTATGCATACCATTTAATTCAAATACAATTGTTCTGTATCCATTTTCTTTAACTTCACCTATATTTCTCAAGCTAATTGTTAGCATTTTTCCTTCTTCAATATCAACATCACTTTCTTCTCCTATTCCAAGTCCATAGAAGAAAACATGACTTTCTAGTTTAGAGATATCATTATAATCTTGCAAATGTTTTAGATATTCTTCATAAACTTTTGGATATAGCTCATAGCTAAGTATATTTCTTATATTAGATTTCATATCAAACTTTTCATTTAAGTAGTCTTTATCTCTATCAAAATCAGCTTCAGGCATTAATAATCCTGGTCTAACAGTTATAGCTTCTTCACCTTTTAATACGACTTTCTGTAGCTCTTTTGGTATTCCACCTTCTGGCTGACCTATCATACCTTTACAATAATCTACAACAGAGTCTGGGAATGATAATTTTTTACCTTCTTCATAGATATTATCTTTCGTTAATTTATTTTTCGTCATAAATATTGCTAAGTCACCAGCAACTTTTGATGAAGGTGTAACTTTAATTATATCCCCTAGTATTTGGTTTGCCTCTTTGTAATTAGATTTTACACTATCAAACTCATCTACTAAACCAAAACTATCAGCCTGTGCCTTTAAGTTTGAATATTGTCCTCCTGGCATTTCATATTCATATATTTCTGCAAAAGATGTATTCATACCGCTTTCGAATTTTTTATATACTTTTCTTAAATCACCATAGTAATTTGATAATTCTTGATATCCATATAAATCAATATTAGTATCTCTTTCAGTATGTCTTAAAGCTTCTACTATAGCATTTAATGAAGGTTGACTTGTTAAACCTGACATAGTTTGTAAAGCAGAGTCTACTATGTCTACTCCAGCCTCAGCTGCCATTAAACATGTTGCTACACCATTTCCACTCGTATCATGTGTGTGTAAATGTATAGGAGCTTTAACATTGTTTTTTAATTCTTTTATTAATTTGTAAGCAGCATATGGTTTTAATAGTCCTGCCATATCTTTGATACAGATTATATCTACTCCTAATGACTCTAATTCTTTAGCCATTTTCACATAATAATCTAAATTATATTTAGTTTTATTTGGATCTAATATATCTCCTGTATAGCACATAGTACCTTCTACTATTTTTCCTGTTTCTAGTCCAGCTTCTATTGATAATTTCATATTTTCTACCCAGTTCAATGAATCAAATATTCTTATAACATCTATTCCTTGATATGCAGATTCTTTTAAGAAATTTCTTATTACGTTATCTGGATAATTTGTATATCCAACACCATTAGATGCTCTAAATAACATTTGGAATAAAATATCTGGTATCTCTGCTCTTAATTTTTGTAATCTTTTCCATGGAGATTCTTTTAAGAATCTATATGCAACATCATAAGTTGCTCCTCCCCACATTTCTAATGAGAATAAATCTTTCATATACTCATTTGTAGGTTTAGCAACTTGTAATAAGTCATATGTTCTGAACCTTGTAGCCATAAGTGATTGATGAGCATCCCTCATGGTTGTATCTGTTAATAATAATTTCTTTTCATTTTTTATTTTTTCTATATAGGCTTCTTTTCCTAATCTTTCAAATTGTTGTCTACTTCCTTCTATCTTAGAAGTATGTTCTGTTATTATACGAGGTTGATGAGGTACTTCAAATTTAGGTTTAGGTACACACTTATTTTCATTAACTATAACATCTCCTATAAATTGAAGTAGCTTAGTTCCTCTATCCTTACTTTCTTTTATTTGAAATAGTCTTGGATGTTCATCTATAAATTTAGTACTACATTTACCAGCTCTAAAAATTGGATCTTTTAGTACATTCTCTAAAAATCCTACGTTAGTCTTAACTCCCCTAACTCTTAACTCTTTTATGGATCTTATTGTTTTGTTAATTGCTTTTTCAAATGTTCTATCCCAAGAAATAGTTTTAACTAACAAACTATCATAATAAGGACTTATGCTAAATCCAGCACAACCGTTTCCTCCATCAAGCCTTATACCAGCCCCAGAACCTGTTCTATAAACTTGTATCTTGCCTGTATCTGGCATAAAATTGTTTTTTGGATCTTCAGTTGTTATTCTACATTGTATGGCATATCCTGTTAAAATCACACTTTCTTGAGATTTTATGTCAATCTCCTTATCATCTAGTCTATGCCCTTCTGCAATAAGTATTTGACTTTGAACTATATCTATTCCTGTTACTTCTTCAGTTACTGTATGCTCAACCTGTATTCTTGGATTCATCTCTATGAAGTAATGGTTTCCCTTAGCATCAACTAAGAATTCTAATGTTCCTGCACTAACATACCCAACTTTCTTAGCTATCTTAACTGCATCTTCACATATTTCTTGTCTTATTTTTTTATCTAAAGAAAATGCCGGTGCATATTCTATTATTTTTTGATGTCTTCTTTGAACTGAACAGTCTCTTTCATATAAATGAACTAAATTACCATATTTATCACCTAATACTTGAACCTCTATATGTTTTGGATCCTCTATATATTTCTCTATAAATATTAAATCTTCTCCAAATGCTTTTCTAGATTCACTACATGCTGTTTCGTACTCAAGTGCTAAATTCTTTTCATCGTAAACAACTCTCATACCTC
>NZ_JAGHFM010000313.1 GCF_017888745.1 Terrisporobacter sp.
AGGAAATTATGTGATTCAATACATAAATATGGAGCTAAAGTGTCTGCTCAGATATTTCATCCAGAGTATGACTGTGATGCTATAAATAAGATAGTTGCTACTGGTGATATGAAAGCTGTAAGAGAAAAACTACATCATGATATGCAACACTTCGTAAATGAAGTTAGTGAGGAAGGTCTAAAAGATATTATTGATAAGATGTGTAATTGTGCAATACGTGCTCAAAAAGCTGGTGTGGATATTATTCAAATACATGGAGACAGATTAGTAGGTTCATTATGTAGTACTATATTAAATAAAAGAAATGATAAATTTGGTGGAACTCTAGAAAACAGAACAAGATTTGCACTAGAACTTGTAAAAGCATTAAAAAAAGCTGTTCCTGATATGCCTATTGATTATAAATTTTCAGTTGTTACAGCTGAAAGAGGTAAAGGTGGAATCAATCTAGATGAAGCACCTACATTTGCTAAATGGTTAGAAGAAGCTGGAGTTGATATGCTTCATGTGGCTCAAGCCAACCATACTGGTAATATGGCAGATACTATTCCTCCAATGGGAGTACAACCTTATGGATTCTTTGTTGATATTGCTGCTCAAATAAAGAAATCAGTAAATATTCCAGTTAGTACTGTTGGTAGAATATTTAATCCTAAAATGGCAGAAAGTATCTTAGAAGCTGATAAGGCAGATATAATTGGACTTGGTAGAATTCTGCTTGCAGATCCTGATTGGGTTAACAAAGTAAAAGATAATAAATTTGAAGATATCCGTGAATGTATAAGTTGTAATAAAGGATGTACTGACAATATTCAAAACCGTAAGTTTTTAAGCTGTATATTAAATGCTGAAAATGGATATGAAGGAACTAGAAAAATCACTGAAGCTGAAACTAAGAAAAAAGTTATAGTAGTAGGAGGAGGACCTGCAGGGCTTGAAGCTGCACGTGTAGCAAGCTTAAAAGGTCATAGTGTAACTTTATTTGATGAAAATACATCTTTAGGAGGTCAATTAAATTTAGCTTCTATTCCTCCTAGAAAAAATGAAATTCGTAGAGCTATTAGATTTTTAACACATTCTGTAATTTCTCAAAATGTAGAATTACGACTTGGAAAAAAAGTAACTCAAGAAGATATATTAACTTTAAATCCAGATGCTGTATTAGTTGCAGTAGGATCAAGTAATTTTATACCAAGTATAGATGGCTATAATAAGCAAATGGTATGTGATTCATGGAAAATACTGAATGGTGAACAACAAGTATTTGGTAATATTGCTGTTATCGGTGGAGGTATGGTAGGTTGTGAAGTAGCTGAGCACTTATGCCTTCAAGAAGGAAATAAAGTTTCTATAATTGAAATGGATAATAGTATAGCTAAGGGTGAAAGTAGTACTATACTTCCAACTTTGATGGAAAACTTCACTAGAAACAATGTTGAAATCTACACTAATCATAAAGTTAATAAAATAGATAAAGAATGTATAATCTGTGAAAATAATAATAATGAAGTAAAAATACCTTGTGATTACGTAGTTATGGCAGTTGGTGCTAGACCTAATAGCTTTGATATTGATAAACTATTAGAAAATAATATTAAAGTTGTTAAAATAGGTGATTGCAAAGATAGAGCAGCTGATATTGAAAATGCAATTAAAACTGCTTATGATGCCGCTAACGAAATATAAATAACATATATAATATAAAAGATTACTTTATGAACTCAAGAATATTGATATTGTAAATATAAGAATTATGAATAAAAGTTTAATATTGACTTTACAAACTAATAATTAGATGATAACATTAATTTAGGATTGTAACTGATTATGCAGGCAAAACCCTAATAAGCGTCAATGAAAATTTACGCTTATTTTGGTTTTGCCTTTTTTATGTATATTATTTTAGGAGGATCAAGGTATGAAAATCGAAAAGATACTTAATAACAATGCCTTTATTTCTCTTGATGAAAGCGGAGAAGAGATAATAGTTATGGGGAAAGAGGTTGCCTTTGGTAAGAAACAAGGTGATGACATAGAATTATCAGGAGGATACAAGATATTTTCTAATTCAAATCAAGAATTAAATCAAAGGCTTAAGAATATTGTTTCAGATATTCCACAAGAATACATTAAGATTACAGAACAAGTGGTTTCTATTTTAGAAAAACAATATGATAAGAAAGTAAATGATATAATATATGTTTCTTTGACGGAACATGTCCATGGGGCCGTAGAGCGTTTTAAAAAAGGCATACAAATAAAAAACCCACTTTTAATTGATATAAAAAGGTTATTTAGAGATGAATATAAAGTAGCTAAACAAGCTCTTGAAGCTATTAAAGAAAAGTTTGGTATAGAATTTGAAGAAGATGAGGCAGGATATATAGCCCAACACATAGTAAATGCACAATTAGATGATATGTCAGATGTAGTTAATATAACAAGAATTATGCAAGATATATTAAACATAATAAAGTACTCATATAAAATAGATTTCAATGAAGAGTCAGTATATTACTATAGATTTGTAACACATTTAAAATTTTTTGCACAAAGAATAATTAATCGATCACCTTATGAAGATGATAATGTAGAAATTTTTGAAGTTTTCAAAGATAAATATACTGATAGTTATAAGTGTGTTTTAAAAATAAAGAATCAGATAAGACAAATTTATGACTATAATCTAACTAAAGATGAGCAATTATACTTAATGATACACATTGAAAGAATTACAACAAAAGCAAGTATATAACACGATAATTAAGCTAGAAATCCACTGGCTTATTATATAAAAAGGATTGTAACTACGCTATAAGGTAACTTGTATATGTAGGCAAAACCTCTATTTAAAAATATGAATGGAGGAAAGTAAATGGATTACGCAAAAGTTGGAAAACAAATTCTAGAAAGAATGGGTGGAAAATCTAATGTTATTAGCTTAGTACACTGTATGACAAGACTGAGATTTACATTGAAAGATGAATCTATAGTAGATGATGAACTTGTCAAAAAAACTAAAGGGGTAATGGGCATTATGAAAAAAAGTGGCCAATACCAAATAATAGTAGGAAATGAAGTAGGAGCAGTTTATAAAGAAATCTGTAAGCTAGGTAATTTCCAAGATAATAAACAAACACAAAATAACAAATCTAAAGAAAAGCAAGGAATACTATCAACAATTCTTGATGTAATTTCAGGATGTATGGCACCAGTTATACCAGCACTTATAGGAGCAGCTATGATTAAGGTATTACTGACAGTATTACCTATGATGGGATTATTAGACAGTAGTAGCCAAACTTATGAGCTAATATCCGTTATTGGTGATGGTGCATTTTTCTTTATGCCAGTATTAATTGCAATGTCAGCTGCAAATAAATTTAATACTAATCAGTACTATGCTGCTAGTTTAGCATTAATTATTTTGCATCCTAATTTTATAAAACTTATGAGTGCAGCAAATGAAGCTGGAGAAACAGTTAAATTCTTTGATTTAATACCAGTAACATATGCTTCATATGCTTACTCTGTAATTCCAATAATACTAGGAGTATGGGTACTATCTTACATAGAAAAATTTGTAGATAAAATTACTCCTCCTATAACTAAAAATTTCTTAAAACCAATGTTAGTTGTGCTATTTGCATCACCAATTATTATGGTTGTGGTAGGTCCTTTAGGATCTATATTTGGAGAGGCTTTATCTTCAGTAATTTACTTTATACACGATAAGCTTGGATTTATTGCCATAGGACTTGTATCTGGGATATATCCTTTTATCGTTATGGCTGGGATGCACCATGCATTTACACCAATTAAGTTAAGTATGATAGCAACAACAGGATATGAAGGATTTATATGTATATCAGAATTCTGTTCAAACATGGCACAAGGTGCAGCTTCATTATCTGTTGCAATTAAAACTAAAAATAAGGATTTAAAACAAACTGCAGGTTCTTCAGCATTTTCAGCATTAGTTGCAGGTATAACAGAACCAGCGCTTTATGGTGTAACAACTCGTCTAAAAAAACCTATGTTAGGAGCTGGTATAGGAGCAGCAGCAGGTGGTTTAGTAGGAGTATTTTTCCAATTAAAATCTTTTGGAGTAGCCACACCAGCTCTTGTTACAATACCTCAATACATAGAAAGTGGTAGACCTGAATCTTTTATGTATATATTAATAACAGCAGCAGTAACTATAGGTATAACTTTTGTTGCAACTTATCTTATAGGATTTGAAGATATTGTTGATGAAGAAGATGAAGAAATAGAAGAAGTAAGCTCTAATTTACCTCTAAACACAGGGATTAAAATACCAAGTCCAATAGAAGGAGTAGTAGTAGAATTAAGTGAAGTAAATGATGCTACATTTTCAACAGGTGTATTAGGTAAAGGTGTTGCTATAATACCTACAAAAGGAGAAGTTGTATCTCCATTTGATGGTACTGTGGATGCATTTTTTGAAACACATCATGCACTAGGCCTAAAAAGCAATAATGGAGTAGAAATGTTAATACACGTTGGTTTAGAAACAGTGAACTTAAAAGGAAAGCATTTTATACCAAAAGTAAAAACAGGGGATAAAATTAAAAAAGGTGATTCTTTATTAACCTTTGATATTAATGCAATTAAAGATGAAGGTTACGATATAGTTACTCCAATAATTATTACTAACTCAGAAAAGTATATGGAAGTAATTAATACTAATAATGAAAATACGATTCAATTACAAAACTTAATAACAGTTGTATAATAGTAATTTAAATAAGGAGAATATTATGGAAAAGTTTAAAATGCCAAAAGATTTTTTATGGGGTAGTGCATCAGCTGCATATCAGGTAGAAGGGGCATATTTAGAAGATGGAAAAGGTCTTACAAACTGGGATAAATTTGTGAGAATACCTGGAAAAACTTTTAAAGGTACAACAGGTGATAGAGCTGTTGATCATTATTATAGATATAAAGAAGATGTAGCATTAATGGCCGAAATGGGATTAAAAACATACCGTTTTTCTATATCTTGGGCAAGAATAATACCTGATGGTAATGGGGAAATAAATGAAGCCGGAATCAAGTTCTATGAAGATTTAATAGATGAGTGTATAAAATATGGTATAGAGCCTATGGTAACTATTTATCACTGGGATTTGCCACAAGCATTAGAAGATGAGTACTGTGGATGGGAGAGCCCAAGGATAATAGATGATTTTGTAAGATACTCAATAGTTTTATTCGAGCGTTTTGGTAAAAAAGTAAAATATTGGATTACATTAAATGAGCAAAATATATTTACAACATTAGGCTGGATGAATGCACTTCACCCACCAGGTAAATTTGATGATACAAAAACTTATTACCAAGTAAATCATCATGCATTTATGGCACATGCAAAAACAGTAATAGAATTTAAGAAACGTATACCAAATGGTAAGATAGGAGCAAGTTTTGCATATAGCCCAAGCTATGCTATCAATTGTGAGCCTAAAAATGCTATGTCTAAGATGGAATTTGATGATTTAAAAAATTATTGGTGGATGGATATATATGGATATGGCAGATACCCAAGAGCTGCATTTCGTTATTTAGAGAAAAAAGGATTTGCACCACAGCTTGCTGAGGGTGATGAAGAAATATTAAAAGAAGCTGCAAGTAAGATTGACTTTATGGGTGTAAATTATTATCAAACAAGTGTATGCGAATATAATCCAATAGATGGAGTAAATCCATACGGAACAATGAATACTACAGGTGTAAAAGGTTCTGGTCAAATAACAGGCCAACCAGGATTATTTAAAAATCCATCGAATCCTTATCTTGAAACTACAGATTGGGATTGGACAATAGATCCAAGTGGATTAAGATTTGGATGCAGAGAAATAACTAGTCGTTATAATTTACCAATAATAATTTCAGAAAATGGATTAGGCGCTTTTGATAAAAAAGAAGAAGATGGAAGCATACACGATCCATATAGAATTGCATACTTAAAAGCTCATATAGAAGAGTTAATGAAAGCAATGGATGATGGATGTGAAGTATTGGCTTATTGCACTTGGTCATGCACTGATTTATTAAGTTGGCTAAATGGATATCAAAAGCGTTATGGGTTTATATATGTAGATCGTGATGAAGAAAGTGGATCAATGAATCGTTATAAGAAGGATAGTTACTACTGGTATAAGAAAGTTATAGATTCTAATGGTGATATTTTATAATAAAAAATATAAAAATTTTTATTATATATAAAGGCTACTAGATTTTAAAGCAGAGATTATAGCCATAAGAACTTAATAAAAGAATAATTAGTTAAAAAAGTAAAAATTAAATAATAAAAAAGATAATTTGTAAAAAATATTACAAATTATCTTTTTTATTTTGTGAAAAAGTCAACTTGTACTATCAAGTTATTATAGAAATGATATTATAGGAAAATGAATGTCGTAGAAAAAATATAAGTTCAATATAATTGACGTTCTTATATTAAAAATGAATATGTATTTTGAAAAAGACTAGGAATAAATCTAGTCTTTTTTAGATTATAAAGAATTCATATTCATTTAAAATTTATATGCAATATACATACTAAATCAATATGAATGAACAAGTAAAAAATAGTATATAAGATAAAATGTTATTAGATTATTAAAGACTGTATAGACAATTTAAGCATAAACATAAAATTATATTATTTAATATGTAAATGTAGCAATTATTCACTATTAAATAATTATAAACATTATTGACATCATATTGGCGATATATGTAAAATAAAGTAAAATATTCAAATATTTTGTAAAAATATATTTATAATCATTGAAAAGGAGGAAATCTATGGATAAAAAAAATAAGATTGCTATTGCTATAGGGTCTGTAGTAGTTTTAGCATCTGCATCTGGAATTTATTTATCAAATAAGCAGAAAAATTATGAAAATATTTTAAATAATGAAGACAAAACAATTGTTCAGAATATTAAAGATAATAGTGAATCAAAGCAACAGGAAGAATCTAATAGAGATAATATTACTAGTAATGATGAACTAATATTAACAGATAATAAAATACAAAATAATTCAACAAATAGTAATATAGGAAATTCAAATGAGTCTGGAAGTAATAGAGGAGAAGGTTCACAGACACAAGGTGGGTCTAAAAATCCAGGAACTTCAGGAGGATCGAGTCAACCAAGTACTTCAGAGAAGCCAGGGGAGTCAACAAAACCAAGTATTCCAAATGATTCAACAAATCCAAGTACACCACAAACACCAGATGAGTCAGAAAAACCAAGTACTCCAGAGACACCAGGTGAGTCAGGAAAACCAAGTACCCCAGAGACACCAGGTGGATCAGAAGAGCCAGAAGCTCCAGAGGCACCAAATGAACCAGAAATAGTAGTTACTAATCTTACTATTACTGAAGACGATTTAGTAGACGGTGTGGTGACAATATCTAACAAAATATATAAAAATATTATTATTGATTCTTCTGTAGTTAATGGTAAAGTTGTACTAGATAATGTAGAAATTCAAGAAAAATTAACATTACAAGATGGAGTACAATATCAAGTACAAATCAATAACTCAAAAGTACCATATGTAAAAGTTGAAAACAAAGA
>NZ_JAGHFM010000405.1 GCF_017888745.1 Terrisporobacter sp.
ATAATAAAGATATTGGTATTACTATTAAAGCACTTAAAGTCATAACTACACTTATAGATAACATCATTATTAATACACCTATTATTGTAGTAAAAGATGTTATTATTTGAGTTAAACTTTGATTTAAACCTTGTGCTAAAGTATCTATATCATTAGTAAACCTTGATAATACTTCACCATGTGTTCTAGTATCAAAATACTTCATTGGTAATCTATTTATTTTTTTAGAAAGTTCATCTCTTAATTTATAAGCTACTTTTTGTGCTATTCCACTCATGACAAAGCCTTGTATAAATGAGAACACAGTACTTAAAGCATATAATGCAACTAGAGAAAGTAATATATTCTTTATTGCATCAAAATCTATTCCATTCCCGTCGCCGGAAACTTTACCTATTAACCCATTAAATATTTCTGTAGTAGCTTTTCCTAGTATTTTGGGTCCTATTACTGAAAATGCAACACTACCTATTGCAAATATTAAAACAAGTATTATTGATAATTTATATTTAGCTAAATAAGAAATTAAAGTTTTCATCGTTCCTTTAAAATCTTTTGCCTTTTCTCCTGGACCTTTCATTCCATGCCCCATAGGCCCTTTCATTCCTTTAGGTCTACTCATTTTCTAACTCCTCCTTTGAAAGTTGTGATAATGCTATTTCCTTATAGATTTCACAATTTTTTAGAAGTTCTTTATGTGTTCCTTTGCCAACTACTATACCTTCATCTAATACTATTATTTGATCTGCATCTATAATAGTACTTATTCTTTGGGCAACTATTAATACTGTTGCATCTTTAGTTTCTGATTTTAATGTTTTTCTAAGTTTAGCATCTGTTTTAAAATCTAGAGCAGAGAAACTATCATCAAATATAAATATTTCTGGATTTTTTGCTATTGCCCTAGCAATAGATAATCTTTGTTTTTGACCTCCAGATACATTTGAGCCACCTTGTGATATTTCTGATTCAAAATTATTCTCTTTTTCCATTATAAAGTCTAATGACTGAGCAATTTCAGCCGCTTTACGTATTTCTTCTGATGTTGCATCTTTTTTACCATATCTTAAGTTTGAATCTATAGTTCCAGAGAATAATACTCCTTTTTGAGGAACGTATCCTATTTTTTCTCTTAAATCATGTAACGATGCATTTTTTATATTAACTCCATCAACTAAAATTTCACCCTCGGTAACATCATGGAATCTTGGTATTAAGTTAATCACTGTTGACTTACCACTTCCTGTACTTCCAATAAATGCTGTTGTTTCCCCTGCTTTTGCAGTAAAGTTAATATTAGATAATACATCTTCATCTGCATCAGGATATTTGAATGAAACATTTTTAAATTCAACTAAACCTTTCTTATTTTCATCAAAAGTTTTAGGTGTTCTATCTTCTTTTATTACGATATCTTTTTCTAATACTTCATTTATACGTTTAGCAGATACTGCTGCTCTTGGTAATATTACTGAAATCATAGATATCATTAAGAATGACATTACTATTTGCATAGTATATTGGATGAATGCCATCATATCCCCAACTTGCATAGCACCTGTATCAATATTTTTTGCACCTACCCAGACAATTAAAACTGATATCAAGTTCATAACAAGCATCATTCCTGGCATCATACAAGCCATCATTCTATTTACAAACATATTTACTTTAGTTAAATCTTTATTTACATTATCAAATCTTTGTTCTTCAAATCTTTCTGTACTAAAAGCACGAATTACTGGAAGTCCTGTTAGTATCTCCCTTGTAACTAAATTTAATTTGTCTACTAAGTTTTGTATAATCTTAAACCTAGGCATTACTGTTGCAAATAATATAATTACAATTGTAAGTACGCCTAATATTGCCACACCTATAATCCATGTCATTGAATTATTTGTACTTAAAACCTTATAAAGTCCTCCAAGTGCCATAAATGGTGCAAAGAATACCATTCTTAAAATCATTACTGTCATCATCTGAATTTGTTGGATATCATTTGTACTACGAGTTATTAATGATGCTGTTGAAAATTCAGTCATTTCTTTATTTGAAAATCTCATTACTTTTTCAAAAGTTTTTGATCTTAATTCACGACCTAACGATGCCCCTACCCTAGAAGCCAAGAATCCTACAAATATGGCAGCAATCATACTTAAGATTGTTATACCAATCATTATAGCGCCTGTATTTATTATATATTTAGTTTGTAATAAATCTGTATCTATACCTATTTCATTGTATTCACTTTTTACAAATGAAATTGCACCTTGACTTATCATCATTTCAGGTAAATTTACAAATTG
>NZ_JAGHFM010000314.1 GCF_017888745.1 Terrisporobacter sp.
GGAACTATAATGCTAATCGTAGCTTTATTTATTGGAGGTATAATTTCTATATACTGTACTTTTTCAGTATTTATTATATTAGATAAAAATGCAAATGTATTTGAAGGCATAAGTATGAGTATAAAGCTTATAAGAGGTCATTTTTGGGATATAATCATATTAAGTTTAAGTTTTATATTATGGTATTTACTAGGTATAATAACTTTAGGAATAGCAATGTTTTGGGTAGTTCCTTATATGACAGTAACTTATAGTAACTACTATTTACTTTTATATGATGAAAAATATAGTTAATAATAAATAATTATTCCTATATTATTTGTGCATAGTTTTTTAAGATAAAACATAGCTCAATTCATTGTAAATGATAGGATACTATGGTAAACTAAAGGTTGAGTATTTATTAATATCATAAATAGGAGGTTACCTATGATAAATAACGTATTAATGGGAATACAACTTGTGTTGGCTATATTCTTGATGTTAGTTATAATGCCACAAGAAGGTAAAGGAAACTTCTCATCAGAGTATGCTGGAGAAGATGATTCACAAGCGTATTTTAAACCAAGAGGAAAACAAGCATTTCTTTTAAAATCAACAAAGATAGTATCAGTACTATTCTTTATAAATGCATTAGCATTATTAGTTGTTAATAAATAATATTAAATATTGGCCAAGATTTAATATTGTAAAATGTTAAAAGTTAAATTTAGTTTTTAATGTAAGAATGATTACCTATTTAGGTAGTCATTTTTTTATTACAAGAGAACTTTTAATATATGGAAAAATAAGATTATTGCTGGGATTCACCTTATTTGTTATAATATAAGAAAATTATACTTAGAAAATAGAGGGAGACAACAATGGATATGACAAACATATTACAATGGACTTTTGTGTCTGAATGTGAAATACCAGGAGATGTAGATGAATTATTAGTTACAGGGGAAGTGGCAGTAGCTGCATATAAAACATTAAGAGATAGCGCAATTTTCACTAATAAGAGATTAATAGTTAGAGATGCTCAAGGTTTAACTGGTAAAAAAGTAGAAATTTATTCTTTACCATACTCATCAATAAATATGTGGTCAACAGAAAATGCTGGTAAATTATTTGATTTAAATGCAGAAGTTGAATTATGGACTAGAGCAGGCCATATAAAAATAAATCTACAAAAGGGAGTAGACATTCGTAAGTTTGATAAAATAATAGCTCAAGCCTTATTAAAATAAAATAAATAATATAAATAAAAAGCTGATAAATTAAATTTATCAGCTTTTTTATAAGAACTTTAATTAAATAAATACTATATTAATGCGAATTGTTTTAAAATAAAAATCCATGTGAACACTGTTACTATAGATAATGAAGAAGTAAACACTACTATTTGACTTGCCAAATCACTATCTCCACCCATTTGTTTTGCCATTTGAAAGCTTGATACAGCAGTAGGTGCTGAGAACATAACCATGAGAGATAGCAATGCAATGCCTCTAAATCCTAATAAATATGCAATTGATAAAAATACACAAGGTAGTGCAACTAATTTACCAAATACAACTATGGCTGTTTCTTTTATATATTTTTTTATATCTGAAAAAGAAAAAGAAGCTCCTAGAAGAACTAAAGATAAAGGTGTTGCAATTTTTGATAAATCTTTAATACCAGCTACGATAAATGTAGGTAATTTTATATTAAGAATTAAAAATATCAATCCAAGAAATGCTCCGATTATAAGTGGATTTGTAATTATTCCACGAGTAATATTTTTTAAATCAATACGACCACCTCTAAATATTTCTAAAGCAATCACAGATAAAACATTATATAAAGGAACAACTACACCAATTAACAAAGCTGTAGTTCCAACATTTCCTTCTCCAACTAGAGAAGTAGCTACTGGAATGCCAAATAACACAAAGTTACTACGAAAAATACCTTGAATCATTACGCCTATTTTAGAATTATCTTTTTCTATTTTAGGTATTAGGAATAATAAAAAAGTAAAGGATATAATTATAGATAAGGAGGCAAACATTATTAGTTTAGGATCAAATACACTTCCTATATCTGTTGTATAAATATTATAAAATAATAAACAAGGCAAAAATACTTTAAAAGCAACGTTATTTGTTACGCTTAATGAGTGTTCATCGAACATTTTCATATATTTAAGGAAATACCCTAATGCCATTATAAGACATAGTGGCGCCACTACGTTGAAGGATAAAATTAAATTATCCAAATACATCACTCCCCAATCTCTTATGCTGTTAATATAAAGTATAAATAAGCGCATTGAAAAAAGCAAATATACAATAATTAGACAAAATGTAATATTTTAGTTAAAATAAGTAAATATGAATAAATTATTGTAGTTATTTTAAAATAAACAAACGGCTTAAACTAAACTTGGGAAATAATTTAATAAATATGGATATAATATATAAAATAGGAGGTATTATATGACAGAACAATTAAGAGAACAATTACTTGGGTTAATCAATGATAAACATTACAATCCTCTAAAAAAAGAAGAATTAGGTCAAATATTTAATATACATCCAGCGGAAATGCCAATGTTCTATAACTTTTTAGATGAGTTAGAAGAAGATGGCTACATAGTTAGAACTAAAAAAGGAAGAATCATGTCTCCAAATACAATGGGATTATTCGTAGGTAAATTTGTATCTCATAGAAAAGGATTTGGATTTGTTGAGTCAGATGAAGAATTTACTCAAGACTTATTTATTCCAGCTAGCGATATTAATGGAGCTCTTCATAATGATAGAGTAATGGCAGAAATAGTAACACCTGCTACTGATGAGAGAAGAGCTGAAGGTAAGATAATAAAAATAATAAAAAGAGAAGTAACTAGGGTTGTTGGTTTATTCCAAGAAAACAAGAGCTTTGGTTTTGTTGTGCCTGATGATAAGAAATTCAATCAAGACATCTTTATACCAAAGAGATATTTTTCTGGTGCAAAAAATGATGATAAAGTAGTTTGCGAAATTACAGTATGGCCACAAGAAAATAGAAAGCCAGAAGGTAAAATAGTAGAAGTATTAGGCAAAAAAGGTGAAAGAGGAGTAGAAATTGACTCTATAGTAAGAGCTCATGGTTTACCGGAGGAGTTCCCTAAAAAAGTAATAGACGAAGCTAATCATGTGGCAGAACAAGATTTAGAAGAAGAAATAGCTAGAAGAGTAGATTTTAGAGATTTAGATATATTTACTATAGATGGAGAAGATGCTAAAGACTTGGATGATGCTATATCAATAGAATTATTAGATAATGGTAATTATAAATTAGGAGTTCATATAGCTGATGTAACTCATTATGTAAGAGAAAAAAACAAACTAGACAAAGAAGCTTTAAAAAGAGCTACTTCAGTTTATTTAGTAGATAAAGTTATACCAATGTTACCAAAACAGCTTTCTAATGGTGTGTGTTCTTTAAATCCTTTTGAAGATAAACTTACTTTATCTTGTATTATGGAAATAGATTCTAATGGTAAAGTTGTAAAATCTGATATATGTGAAAGTGTTATAAGATCAAAGGCTAGAATGACTTACACTGAAGTATCAGATATATTAGAAAAGGACGATGAAAAATTAAAGCAAACTTTTTCATCTCTAGTTGAAGATTTTGTTAATGCGGAAAAATTAGCAAGAATATTAATGAAGAGAAGAGAAAGAAGAGGGTCCATTGATTTTGACTTCCCAGAATCCAAAATAATATTAAATGGTAATGGTGAAGTAGTAGATATTAAACCATATGAAAGAAGAATATCTAATAAAATGATAGAAGAATTCATGCTTGTTGCTAATGAAACTGTGGCAGAGCATTTCTATTGGTTACAACTGCCTTTCGTTTATAGAATACATGAGACTCCATCAGGGGAAAAAATGGAAGACTTAAGTAAGTTTATAGCAACATTTGGATATCATTTAAAAGGTGATTTAGAAGAAATTCATCCAAAAGAAATTCAAGGTGTAATCAAAAAAATAAAAGGAACTAAAGAAGAAGAAGCTATAAGTACAATTATGCTTCGTTCTATGAAACAAGCAAAATATTCACCGCAATGTGTAGGTCATTTTGGATTAGCGGCAAAATACTACTGCCACTTTACTTCTCCAATAAGAAGATATCCAGACTTACAAATTCATAGAATAATAAAAGAACAATTAAATAATAAAATTAACAATAAGAGACAAGATCAACTTGCTCATATAGTTGAATATGCATCTACTCAATCATCAGAGAGAGAAAGAGCAGCAGAACTTGCAGAAAGAGATGTTCACGACTTCTACAAAGCTATGTATATGGCTGATAAAGTAGGTCAAGAGTTTGATGGAGTTGTATCAAGTGTTACTTCCTTTGGTATGTTTGTTGAGCTTGATAATACTGTAGAAGGCCTGATAAGACTTGCTAATATGAGAGATGATTATTATATTTATAATCAAGAGACTTATTCTATAATTGGTGAGAGAAGTAAGAAGACTTTTAGAATAGGTGATACTGTAAGAATAAAAGTTGAAAATGTGAATGTTGACTTTAGAGAAATTGATTTTAGCTTAATATCTAAATTAGAAGAAAGTCATATTGAAGAAGATTTAAAATCAGAGTAGTCAAATATGAAAATAAATAATACTTAAAATAATAAAAGGTATAGTACTTATTTTAGTCTATACCTTTTGTTATTTTAAAGAAATTAGGTTTTATTTAGTTTATTTACAAATTATACTTATAATATATTAGTTTTCTAATTAAACTATATCTATTAATTTACATTCTTAAAATTGATATTTTAATTTAAAATAATAATTGGAAAAATTTTAAATTATAGAATGAACATAATTCTAAAATAGAATGAGTTATTAATATAGATATCTTAAGTTTTCAACAAGATAAATATAAATTGTGGAAATAATAGGATATATTTAAGCTGACATTCCATGAATTTGTGGATAAAATAATCTATATATAGTTAAGAAACAGTGTTTGTTAGTTAATAATAAATGCTGTTTTTTATTTTTACAAAAATAATAATATATTTTCTCTTTTCTGTAATTTAAGGAAATAACTTATTTAAAATCATATAGAAGGGTATAAATAATTTAAAATAAAGTACACATTCTAAATATGAGTAAATATTTTTTATAGATAAAACTAATATACAAATAATATTGAAATTTTAAAAGGAGGTAAAATGACTGATAAAAATGAGATTTTAAAAATGGGATGGAATTTTGATAACAGTTATTTAAGCTTACCTGAATTTTTTTACAGTAAAATTAATATAAATCCAGTATATTCACCTAAACTAGTTATATTTAATGATTCTTTAGCAAAAAAAATAGGTCTTAATGTAGAAGCTCTTAAAACTAAAGAAGGTATCAAAACATTAGCCGGAAATAGAGTTGTAGAAGGAGGGGCATTTATTGCTCAGGCTTATGCAGGTCATCAATTTGGACATTTTACAATGCTTGGAGATGGTAGAGCTTTATTAATTGGAGAACAAATAACTCCAAATGGCGATAGATTTGATATTCAATTAAAAGGTTCTGGAATAACTCCATACTCTCGTGGTGGAGATGGTAGAGCGGTATTAGGACCTATGATTCGTGAATATATAATAAGTGAAGCAATGTATGGACTTAAGATACCTACTACAAGAAGTTTAGCTGTTGTAAAAACGGATACTCCTGTGTATCGTGAAGTACGCAAAATAGGAGCTGTTCTTACTCGTATAGGATCTAGTCATATTAGATTTGGTACATTTGAATATGCAGCAAGATTTGGAGGTATTGAAAATGTAAGAGAGTTGGCAGATTACTCAATTAAAAGACATTATCCTCATATTAGAGATGATGAAAATAAATATTTGAATTTCTTGAAAGAAGTAATAAACTCTCATGCTAGTTTAGTTGCTAAATGGCAATCAGTTGGATTTATACACGGTGTGATGAATACAGATAATATGACTATTAGTGGTGAAACTATTGATTATGGTCCATGCGCTTTTATGGATAAATATGATGCAAATACAGTATTTAGTTCTATTGATAGAAATGGTAGATATGCATATAAAAACCAACCTATAATGGCAGAGTGGAATTTATGTAGATTTGCAGAAACATTACTACCATTAATTAATGAAAATCAAGAAGAAGCTGTAAGAATTGCTCAAGATGCTATATCAAGTTTTTCAGGTATATTTCTTGAAAACTGGCTATCAATAATGAAATCTAAATTAGGTATTTTTAATAAAGAAGCACTAGATAAAGCTATAATAGAAGATTTATTAAGTATGATGGAAAAATATGAAGAAGATTATACTAATACCTTTGTTTCATTAACTACTAGAAAAAATATGCATAGTGGAATGTTTGCAACTGCAGAATTTACAAACTGGCATAAATCATGGCAAGAAAGATTAGAAAGACAAGAAGAATCTATAGAAGAAGCTTATGAATTGATGAAAAATTATAATCCAGCAGTAATTCCAAGAAATCATAGGGTAGAAGAAGCAATTGAAGCAGCAGATGAAGGAAATTATGATGTAATGTTAAAACTTCTTAGTGTTCTAAAAAATCCATTTGAATATTCAAAAGAACAAGAAGAATACTCAGACTTACCAAAACCTTCATCGCAACCTTATAGAACTTTCTGTGGAACATAAGAAATATAAAAAGTGTAGTTTGGAAAATTACGTTTAAAATATTTTTACTTTGGTATTAAATTATAAAATGACATAATAGGAGATATGACAATGAATGAGATGGATGAAATATATGATGTAATAATAATTGGTGGTGGACCAGCTGGACTTTCAGCTGGATTATATGCAGGTAGAGCTGGATTAAATACTTTAATAATAGAAAAACAATATTTAGGTGGACAAGCAGTAACAACATTTGAAATAGTAAATTATCCAGGAATAAATGAAATAGATGGACCAAGTTTAATTGATGAAATGAGAAAACAAGCTGAAAGTTTCGGTGTAAAATTTAAATACACAGAAATAGAATCTGTTAATTTTGAACATAAGATTAAATCTATAAATACTTCAAATGGGCAATTTTCTGCTAAATCAGTAATAATTGCTACAGGTGCAAATCCAAGAAAAGTAGGATTTAAAGGTGAAGATGAATTTTATGGCAGAGGAGTATCATACTGTGCCACATGTGATGGAGGATTTTATAGAGATTTAGATGTGTTCATAGTTGGTGGTGGATATGCTGCAGCAGAAGAATCTTTATATTTAGCAAGACTTGCTAGAAAGGTTACTATTTTTGTAAGAAAGCCTAAATTCTCTTGTCCAAAACCTATTGCGGATAAAATTCTATCTAATGAAAAAATAGAAGTTAAGTTCAATTGTGAAGTTTCTGAAATAGGTGGAGAGAATCAACCAACCTATTTAGAATACTACAACAATGTTACTAATGAAAAATTTAGATATGAATTATCTGAAGATGATAGAGCATTTGGGTTATTTGTATTAGCAGGTTTCGTACCTAATACGGATTTATTCAAAGGTGCTGTGTCATTAGATGAATATAATTATGTTGTAACAGATGAAAATATGAAGACTAATGTAGAAGGAGTTTATGCGGCAGGTGATTTAAGACCTAAATTACTTAGACAAATAGTTACTGCAGTTGCTGATGGTGCTATAGCTGCAACTGCTTGTGAAAAGTATATAGAGGAA
>NZ_JAGHFM010000315.1 GCF_017888745.1 Terrisporobacter sp.
AAGTTCATAAATTTTTCCTATATCATGAAGCTTAGCACTAAGTACTGCTATTTCTCTTCGCCTACAATCATATCTATCACATAATACTTTAGTCAAATACATTACATTCAAAGTATGTTCAGCTAGTACTCCTATATAGTTATGATGCATAGATACTCCACCTATTCCTTTTTTAAATTTTTCTAAGAAATCCTCATCTTTAAAAAAATAGTCATTTAGTTTTACCGCCTGAGGCGAAATTATACATTCTTTACTTATATCCTCAATATCATTCATTATATCTCCAATAGGTCTATCAACAGTTGGTAAATAGTCTTCTATATTAAATTTTTCTAATACTCTTAGATTTGTCACATCTATTACAAAATCTTTAACTCCTTCAATTTCTACCACTTGTCCTACTTCTAATTTTAACTTTGCATTAATCTTAGCATTTATATATCCACTTCTATCACTTAAGGTATAAACCATTTTATTATTATCTTTATATAGTTTCTTCATTATCATAAGAGGTATTTTCACATTGCCATCTTTTAAATCTTTAAGAAATATCTTTTTGTCAGTCATGATTTGCTCCTTATAAAAATATTTTTTAACTACAAAGGCTCTAGACTGAAAGTTGAACTATCAAATCTAGAGCCTCTTTTCAAAAGACATAGGTGATAGCCTAAGCTTTTGACTTATATTAAATACTTTTAATTAGAAAACTACTCACCCTTTGGCCTATGAAAATTTTGTCTAATGAATAGTATTTAACTTGATACTTTCTTCACAGTATCAAAACTAAATCCCCAAAGGTTACTACCAAAATTATAGATATAAATCTAGCTTTTGCATAGTGAATTTAGTTGTAGTTAATCTTCATTAACTACTTATCCATATAATAACCATTAATTTGTTTTTTATTTATATTATTATGATATTTTATATTTAATCTATTGGTTATTATTAGTATATAAAGTTTAATTAATTCAATTGTAATATTTTTGACTTAATTTTTTAAATCATACTCGAACTCACCATTTTCTTTCATGGAAAAGAAATCAGCATATCCTATATCAAAAACTCTATCCTTCAAGTTTTTAATTTCTACATTATGTTTTATTAAGTATGTTATAGGTCCAGTATATGAAATATCTCCTTGAGCTAAAAATCCAGTTATAATATTATCTTTTATAACAAATTTTTTATATCCATATTTATCACATCTAGTTATAACATCATAAGTATCATCTGGTGGAATTACTATCCCTAAAGAAACTGTTGGTATGCCTACAAAATTCATACTATTTTTGAAAGTAAAGTCATCATCTAGTATTTTTTCTACTCCAACCATATTATATGCAGCTACTATTCCTTGCTTAACAGCTAATGGCCAAATTGCATTTTTTCCAACAACATCTCCTGCTGCATAAACATCTTTTATATTAGTTTCACATTTGTTGCTTATAACTATCCCTCTATTATTTTCTATATCTGTATTATCAATAAAATCAGTATTTGGCTTTACTCCTGTAGAAACTATTAACATATCACATTCTACTACTGTGTTGTCTCCTAGCTCTACACCCTTTACATCATTATTTTCATCTAAGACTATTTGATTGACTGGTAAAGAAGGATATAGTTTTGCTCCCAATTCTATAAATTTATCTTCATATACTTTGGCTGAATATTCATCAAGCTGTCTATCTAAAATAAAGTCATTTGGATAAATTAAAGATACTTCTAAATCTTCAAATTCCATTAAGGCTGTAAGAGCATCTATACCAATTAATCCTGCCCCTATTATGGCAACTTTTTTAGAAGTATTAATTTTTTCTTTTATATCAAATACATCTTCTATATTTCTCAGTGGATATATATGATTTCCTTGTTTAATATTTTTTATAGGAGGAATAAAAGCTGAAGCTCCAGTTGCAATCAGCAATTTATCATAACTTATATCTTGATTATCTAATCTTACAATTTTATTTTCCGTATCAATACTATTGACAGTTTTACTTTTCAACCAATTTATATTATTTTCTCCTATAAAATTTTCTTCTACAAAGTTTATGCTCTCCACACTTCGATGCCCTGAGATGACATGATGTAACATACAGCGAGAATAAATTTTGTCATCTTTAGATATTAGCGTTATATTAGCTTCTTTATCTAAATCTCTCAAAATTTTTATAGCATTTATACCAGCTGTACTAGACCCTAAAACCACATAATTTTTATTTGGCATAAGCTTCCTCCTTTTGTAACTGTATAGCCCCCGTTGGACAATTAGCTACACATCTAGGATATTCTTCATCTTTACATAAATCACATTTTAATACGTATTGTTTTGTTCTATCATCTACTTTTAATAAACCATAAGGACATGACATTACACACATATAACATGAACCGCATTTTGTACTATCATAAGAAACTATTCCACTTTCCTTATCTTTGTTCATTGCTCCACTCATACAAGTCATTACACATTCTGGTTCATCACAATGTCTGCAAAATATAGGAACTGGCTTATTATCTTGATTAAATTCTATATGACCTCTAGCATCTGTATCAATATTTTCTAAATCTAATGTATACATATCTTTTACATCACTATGTCTCAACATACAAGCTAAAACACAACTTTTACATCCTTCGCATAAATTTTTATCTATTATAATTCTATGCATAAGAAATCACATCCTTTAATCCAAGTTTTTGTCTTCTATCTATTATGATTTCTTCTAATTGATCTGCTGAAGACTTAGGATCTTGGTTAACTATTACATGACCTCCTGTTATATCTTTTAAAGAGTTTGTTAGTACTTCTGTAACTACTTTACTTCCTGTTATAAATGGTGGTAGAGCTAAATGAAGTGGAAGTCCAAGTGCTAAACCAAATGCACCATCTGCTAATGCTTGCTCTTCTAGCCATTGAGGAGCTGAAAGTACAAGTGGAAGTTGAGGTAAGTCTATACCTAAATAATCAGCAAGCTCAGTTGCAACTATTTCTAGTCTTCCTATAGCTAAACATGGTCCAAAATTTAATACTGGTGGTATTCCTAATTTTTTACATACTGCTTTTAAATTTTCTCCTGCTAAATCTTCTGCTCCTGGTGACATAAGACCAACGTTTTCAAGTCCACCTGTTGAACATCCTGCTGATAAAACTATTATATCTCTTTTAATTAATTCTTTAGTAAGTTCAACAGTATTAACATCATGTCCACCAGCAGTCATATTTGAACATCCTACTATTGCAGCAACTCCCTTTATAGTTCCATCTGCTATTAAATCTACTAATGGCTTCCATGAATCACCTAAAAATTCTTTTAAGTTCTTTTCACTAACACCAGTTAAAGATTGTTCATATCCATGATCTTTTGGTATATCTATTTTTACTTGACCTCTTCTATTTTTATAAGAAGCTAAAGCTTCATTTATTAATTTTCTATCTATTTCATCATATTTATTTCTATCTAAATAAATGTATTCTGCATTTTTCTTTTTAGCAACATCATCTAGGCATATCATTTTAACTTTTAACTCATCTGCTATAGGCTCTAACCCTGGTATTGTACAGTTAAATTCTGAAGCTACCATATCTATAGCACCAGTCGATAATACAGCTTCACTTGTAAAGTTATTTCCTGCATGACCTGCAAATATTTCTTGATAATGTTCTCCTCTAAGTTGTAAATCTTGACCTACACATGTACATCCTACTAATCTAAATCCTTTAGCCCCTACTTCCTTAGCTAAAGCTACAACTTCTGGCTCTTTTAATTTTTCTTGGAAACTTGTGAATGTTGAATGTTGATGTCCAGTTATCATTATGTTTATATAATCTTCATCTATTACTCTAAATCCTACTGGTGCCATTCTTATGACTGGATCACCTAGCATTATATCGTTTATAAGGTTTGTCAATGTTAATCCATAAAGTCCTGTTGAGATTCCTAAAGATAAACAATTCATTAACATATCTACAGGATCACTATTTAAGTTTGTAGAAGATTTTACTACTCCATCAAATACTTCTGATTTAGCTCCTCCAGGCATAATCCCTAACTCTTTCCACTTTTCTATCCTTGGACCATATGCTACTTTTTCTACTAATTTCATTTTTTCAAATCTTGGTTTATATAAGTCATCTAAAACTGCATCGGCAACTTTTATGCATTTTTCATATTTATCTTCTGATTTAACCCCTAATTTATCAGCTAAATAGTTTAATGCTTTTTCACTTTTAATTTTTCCCTTTGTTTCTCCAATATGTTTTAAGTTTAAGGCTGTATTTTCTACAACGTGAATGTAACAAGCAGAACCTGATGCTACTGCTCTTAAAAAGTTTCTTGCGACTATTGTATCTGCATCTGCACCGCAAATTCCTCTTGGTGATTTAGGTGTTATTCTACATGGACCATTTGCACATAGTCTACAACACACTCCTTGTAATCCGAATCCACA
>NZ_JAGHFM010000316.1 GCF_017888745.1 Terrisporobacter sp.
GCTTCTTCAACTGATGGTTTTTCCACCATATCTTTAACTTTGTAAACTCTATCTTCTATATGTTTAACATCAAGTATCCCGTACTTGTCTACGTTTTCTTTAGCTACTTGTTGAACACCAAGTATTGTAGTTTTATATTCGTCGTAAGCATTTATCATTTGTTTTAAACAAGGAACTTCTGCATCTACTATATCATCTCCTAGTAAAACTGCAAAAGGCTCATCTCCTATAAAACTTTTTGCACAGTGAACTGCATGTCCTAATCCTTTTGGCTCTTTTTGTCTTATGTAATGTATGTTTACCATGTTAGATATTTTTTGTACCATTTCTAACATTTCTTTTTTGCCTTTGTTTTCAAGTTCTAGTTCTAATTCTACTGATCTGTCAAAGTGGTCTTCTATACATTTTTTGTTACGTCCTGTTACTATTAGTATTTCTTCTATACCAGATGCTATTGCTTCTTCTATTATGTATTGTAATGTTGGCTTGTCCACTATTGGTAGCATCTCTTTAGCTTGTGCTTTTGTAGCTGGTAGGAATCTTGTTCCTAGTCCTGCTGCTGGTATTATGGCTTTTCTTACTTTGTTTTTATTCATCCCTTCCTCCAAATAATCATATACCTATTAATACTTTTTATTTAGAATTTTATTTTTTACTTGTATAATTCTAATAATAGTATACCTACAACAATAGTATACTTCACACTTTTTGGTATGTAAATAGTATCTTTTTTCTAAAATTATCTTATTATTTTAAGCAATCTATTGTACTAGTTAAAATTTATTTTCTAAATAAAGTAAACTCCTTTTGATAAAATGAGTCATCCATAAGGGTTAGTTGATGGGTATATTATCAAAATACTAACTCTTTAATTTTTGCTATAGATTTATCATTCCCCATAACTTTATTTATTGTAAAAATTAACTAGAACAACAAATTAATTATATATTAACTACTACTTATAATTTCCATCAACTTAAGTCCACTTTTTATATCATTTACCATTTCTTATTGTATATAAATCATGTCTACATGATTTATACTTAATTTTTCCACATTTTCTTCTATTCATCAATATTCTATCACCTTTAAAAAGCTTCTTTAATATGCCTTGTATTTACCTCACATATTAAAGACACACCATTCCTAACCTCTATCATATACCAATATGTTGTTTTATCATTTTCATATTTTTTAGAAAACTTGTAATTTAGATGAACTTAAACTGATTGTGTATAACCTACTTAAATAATTTTGTTAAGAATTGATAATAATTTTCCAGATTAATTTAACTTGCTATGCTAGTTAATTTTTATAACAAAAAACTCCTAAACAGCACTTACTACTTTCATGTTCTCTAATTTTAATTCTTAAAATTTCATTTTTATCTTCTTCGTTATTATTAAGATAATGCATGCTGCTAATTTTTTTATTAAATGATTATCACGTACTGAAAAGTATACAACATCAATAAATACTATAGGATATACTTCATTCAGCGTATGCTATTTACAATCTTATATTCGAGAAAGTAATCTCTCAGTTATGTCAGAAACCATACTCTAACTAACTTCAAATCCATAAATATCATCAATTTGTCATTAAATCTGGTGTATTGACACTCCTTTATCATACATAGATATTATTTTTTTGTTCAATTTGAGAGATATCTTTTTGTCTCTTTTTTACTATTTCGGTTGAAGAAATTCATCACAGTCTTGAGTCACATCAATTTCTAACTGATAATATTTACGCCTTACCATCTTTGACCTATTGCCATTTGTAGAATTAGAAGATTCGTTTCTTTCATATGGTCCGTAACATAAGTGATTATCTAATTCTACTTTAAACCTATTTTCTATAGTTCAATCCTGTGAATCTTTTAATGTATCTTGAGTATCTTCATAACTTTCAATATCGTATTCGTCAATTAAACTTGCTATTATATTTCTTTTCCTTCACTCAATTTTTCTTTTTCTCATAATAAAATAGCCTCCTATAATAATTTAATATTATCATAGAAAACTGATAGTTTTTATATTTACAGACTTTTTCACACACACACACTAAATTTTTACTAGCACAATAGATTAAATCATAACAACTAATTCTATTACGAAATGTTAAGATATACAGCCTTTTTATGATAATTTTAATTTGATATACTATATTTTATTATTTCTTAACATTTATATTATAATTAATTATATTCATAACCTTATTTTCAAAAACAAAAACTTCTTGAATCTACTAAGCAGTCAATATTCAAAATAGTTTTATAGACAATGTTCATATACTAGCAAATGTCCATTCTGAACTTTAATATATCAAAAATTAAATTGATACCAATCTTTAAGATAATCTAGATTATATATAGAACTTACATATATATGAGATACAAAAGTAAATCATGCTTTCTATTTTAGATAGTATAAAATACACAAACATATCAAAGTTCCCAAAAACACTTAGCCCTAATCTAAAATTGCTCGTTAGGCTTTGTTATATAATTTCACAAAAAAATTAATTTTCAATATTTCATTTATAAAACATGAATATGAAAATTAATTTGTAATCTAAAGTTTACTGTTCTCTCTAACAATATTAACTTAAATTTACTTAAATACATATTGTGGAATATTTATCTAAGAAAAGTAAATTTAAAAATAATCTATTATAAAAACTCATTTCATCTATGATTATACTCTTATCATTACCATAAAAGAGTTCTCACTTAACAAATCAAAAATTATTTTATACAATTTAATTTACTAGAATAATTGAATTTTTATACTCATATCATGTCTCAAATAATATTCTTTAATTTTTTTATATTAGCTACATTAGACTTACGCCCAACTAATATCTTGCCATCATGCTCTATAACGTATATATCACTTAAACCTTCAACAACCACACTATGACTAGAAGATATAACTAAATTATTCTCTCCTTCAACGGCTTTAGTATCACCAACTAAGATATTTCCAGCTTCATCCTTTTCTCTATATCTATCTAATGCTTCCCAACTTCCAACATCATCCCATCCGAAATTACTTGGAACTACATAAATAGATTTAGACTTTTCCATAACTGCATAGTCTATAGATATAGCTTCTGTTTTATAGTAATTGTTATTTATAAAATTTTGCATGTCATCTTCGTTAACAGTATCAATATCAACTAAAGCTTCATATGTATCATTAGTGTAACATCTTATTTGATTTAAAATATTCTCTACACTCCAAAGGAACATTCCTCCATTCCATAAATAGTTTCCTTCTCTTAGATATTCCTCAGCTTTTTCTTTATTTGGCTTTTCAACAAAAGCATCAACTTTAATAACTTTATGATTATTTACTAAAGCTTCATCAGTTCCGTATCTAATGTATCCGTATCCTGTTTCAGGTCTAGTCGGCTGCATACCTAAAGTTATTATAGCTTCATTATTTTCTTTAACAAATTCATTTGCATCTTCTATAATATTTCTAAATTCTTCTTCATCTTTAATTAAGTGATCAGAAGGTAAAACTATCATATTTGCATTTTCATAGAATTTTTTAATTATAAAAGCTGATAATGCTATACAAGGAGATGTATTTCTTCCTTCTGGCTCAACTATTATATTTCTTTCTGGTAATTCAGGCAATTGTTCTTTTACTAGATCAACATACATTTCCCCAGTACAAACAAATATTCTCTCAATTGGTATAATAGGTTTAATTCTATTTACAGTCATTTGTATCATAGTATCTTCACCTATTAAGTTTAAAAACTGTTTTGGCTTTTCTTCCGTAGAAAGAGGCCAGAATCTAGTTCCTTTTCCACCAGCCATTATTAATGCACATAACATATTTACCCCCCCCTTCTACTTAGATAATAAAGAATCTATATGATTCATTATTCTTTCTAATTTAACGTCAACTACTTCTTTTTCATCACCATTACACCCAAAATAGAACTTAATCTTAGGTTCTGTTCCAGAAGGTCTAACTGCTATCCAGCTTCCATTTTCTAATATAAACTTAAGAACATCAGATTTAGGTAGACTATCAATACCCTTACTATAGTCTTTTAGCTCATCTACCTTAATTCCACCTATTTCATTTATATCTGAAGTTCTAAAAGTGTTCATTATAGATTTAATTTTTTCCATTCCATCTATGCCTTTTAATGTAATAGATTTTAACTCTTCTCTATAATATCCATACTTAGCATAAACCTCCTGAAGACCTTCGTATAAAGTCATTCCTTTATCATAATAATAAGCTGCCATTTCAGATATTAATAGTGCAGATACTACTCCATCTTTATCTCTAGCATGAGTACCTACTAAATATCCATAGCTTTCTTCATATCCCATGATAAAAGTAGAATTTCCACTCATTTCATACTCATTGATTTTTTCACCAATGAATTTAAATCCTGTTAATGTATCAACACATCCAACTCCATAAGAATTAGCTATTTTAGCACCAAGCTCCGATGTAACTATCGTTTTTACTATCATTGGATTGTTCATTTTCTTTATCTCATCAACTTTGTTGCTCATTACATAATCAACTAAAAGTGACCCTACTTGGTTTCCATTAAGAACAATATATTGTCCTTTATTATCCTTAACAACAACACCCACTCTATCACAATCAGGGTCAGTGCCAATTATTATATCTGCTCCATCTTTTTTAGCCATTTCTATAGCTATATCAAATACTTCTTTTTCTTCTGGATTTGGATACTTAACAGTAGAAAAATTACTATCTGGCATTTCTTGTTCTTTAACTACTGCCACATTTTTAAA
>NZ_JAGHFM010000317.1 GCF_017888745.1 Terrisporobacter sp.
AAATATTATTTAATAACAAAATTATATCATAGCAAAAATACAAAAAAGAGCTATTAATATAAATTAACAACTCTTACTAAGCATTTTTTCATATTATTCAATACTTGTAGCATTAACTGGGTATCCTTCTTCTGCATCTAAGGTATCAACTTCTAGATCTTTGGGAATCTCGTCAACTATTGCCTTCATTTTTGACCTCCACCAAGAATTAAAAATATTATTTCTATCTAGAAATCAAATGTCTTTTTCATTATATAATCTAAAATAGGCTCTATTGATTTTTTATTACTTCTATCCATATCTATATTCTTTTCTAAGTTAATATGTTCATAAGATAACTTATTTTCTTTTTTCTTTTTATTTACTAATCTTCTAAACAATAACTTATCAACAGAGCTTAATTCATTATAATTAATACTTCCTTCTAAAAAAAATATTTTTATTTTTTCTTTCATTTCTTCTTCTACAAAATTATAATCAATTATTTCTTCATGACTTTGTAACCCTAAGTTAGGACAGAAAATAATAATATTTTTATTTTTGATAGTATTATATTTTTCTAATATATAGTCCAGGTTATATATTTTAGAATTATATATTGGGCCACCAAAGACAATAGTTTTATATTTTAATAAATCCCATCTTCCTACATCAGATTCCTCATATAAATCTGCATCTAACTTTATAGCTAACCATCCAGCATATTTCATGGTAGAACCATGTTTACTTTTATAAACAATTGCTATCTTTTTATCATAAGGCACAATAATCCCTCCATATTTTTTTATATTAAATAATCGTAGGAATTATGATTTTATAATTAAATCTTATAAAAACATTTTTTCTCCAAGAACAGCAAAAGTTTGTAAAGCCATATAAGCCCTTATATCTATAGCTTCATTGCCTTTAATTATCTCTTTTGCTTCTTCTTTTGAAACTAAATAAGTTTCAATATCTTCATCTGCTTCTAAATAATCTTTACTAACTTCGCCCTCACAGATACAGTATACAAATGCAACTGATTCATCTGTCATTCCAGGTGATAAATATACTTGATCACAACTTAAATCTTTATTTATTTCTATAACATCAAGACCTGTTTCTTCTTTTAATTCTCTTTTTACTGCACTTTCATAATCTTCATCATCTATGTCAACAAGTCCTGCTGGTAGTTCATAAATATATTTATTAATTGGTACTCTAAATTCTTTTATTATAACTATTTTTTTTAAATCTTTATGATATGCACAAATTATAACTGCATCAATTTTATCTTGCTGATTTTTCAAATATATTTCATTTAATACTTCTTTACTTTTTCTTGATGCAACTGTCCAACTTCTTTCTTCATTATTTTTATTAAAATATTTTACATCGTATAATCCTACAAACTTACTTTCAACCAAAGGTGTAACACTTTTTATTTTGCTCAAAATTGACTCCTCCTCTAAAACTCAATTATTTTATTGTCTCCGCCTTCAAGTTAATCTTCTCATTTTGATTCATCATATACCTTATACTTCATAGTTTATCCTCCTGATAACATTTATTTTAATTAACTTAAAGTTAAATATTTGCTTCATTTATTATACTATAATCCTTCATTTTTTAACAATTAATTCCATAAGCTTTAATTTTTCTTTTAACTAATTACTTATTTTGTCTTTCTTTATATTTTATTAAATTATTGTGAATATATTACCATAAAAATTTAATAATACTAATAATCAGCTTTTTGAAATATTTAACAAAAGGAGTAATTCATATGAATAATAATCTAAACAATTATAGTAATTTCCTGCAAAAACCAGTTGAAATTAATACTGTTTTTAGTACAAATCCTATAATAGGTGAAGTTATCGAAACAACTGATGACTCTATCACTGTAGCTCCAGTATTATCCGTAACCGGCAGTGATTATTACAATAGTAATATTGACAGGGAAAACACTTATTATTTGCCAAATAGTTCTATTTTATCTATGAAAGAATTATAGTTAACTTTTAATCCCTCATTTATGGGGGATTTATATTTTTCTAAATAATTCCAATCTCATTCTATAGGAGTTAATAGCTGTCTCTCCTAACTTGTTTAACAACTTCCCATTAACATAAAAGCCAACAGCTGCCCCAATTCCTGGTACAAGTTGTAAAAGTTTAGCTAAATCTAAATAATCTCTATATTCTTGTTGAAAGGATTTCCAGTCAAAATTATTTATATCATTGGGAAGATTTTCAGAGTATTCATCCCAATTTTCCATTATATCAAAGATTTTCTTACCATAATTTCTACTAGAGAAAGATAACTGTATAATATAAAGAATATAAAGTCTTTCTTTATAATCCCTTACATCAAATCCATATATTGCAGCTAAATCATATAACAACTTTACTTTTATCCCAAGCAATAATGGAAAATCTGCTAATCCAACTAATAATCCAGCTGCACCTGTAGCCACACCTTCTATCCTAGCACTTTTTCTATAATAATTTATTTTATTTCTTGCAATATCTTCTCTTTCTTTTAAAGATAGATTTTTATACGGTTCTTTCGTAATATATTGATATCCAAACAGAACTGACTTTACCATATTTTTAACTGCAGAAGTAACTATTTCATGATATTTTTCAGGCAATAATGAGTTAAACTTTTTTTGGCTTGATGATGTAATTCTATCAATAATAGAAACTTTTTTTCTTATTTCTTTTTTCCATTTCTTATGCTCAATTTGTGATTGTAAAATATAATCTTTCACTTTTTCCTCCTTTAAAATTAAGTGAATCTTTATGTATATTAAATATTCCTAAAATATTAACTTCTACATACATAATATAATACCTCTTAAAGTAAAAAATTTAACTTTTACTGATTATCTAATGTATTATGATGTTCTTTTCTCTTTATTATAT
>NZ_JAGHFM010000318.1 GCF_017888745.1 Terrisporobacter sp.
AAGTATTATAGCTATGGCTAGTGTATATCCAGAGGGTGCATCTTTAATTCCAAATAAAGATACTATCCAAAGTACACTTGTTAAAATCGCTGATATATAAACTAATAACATAACAGGATTTTCTTTTTGTGTTTTTGGTTTTAACTTTATAAATGAATCTTTAACAGCTCTTACTAATATTTTTTTATCAATAAGAGATGTTTGTGTTTTTAACTCCATATTCTAACTCCCCCTATAATATTGAACTAAAGTATTCTGCTATTGGCCCCAGTGAAAGTGCTGGGAAGAAACTAAGTGCCCCAACTAAAATAATTATTAGTATTAACATAAATACAAATAATCCATTTGTTGTAGACAGTGTACCTGATGTTGTTGCTACTTTTTTCTTTTTAGCAAGATTTCCTGCAATAGCTAATACTCCTATCATTGGTACAAATCTTGCAAATAACATGACAAATCCTAAAGTTACATTTAAGAATACTGTATTCGCATCAAATCCAGCAAATGCAGATCCATTATTACCACCAGCTGACGAATATGCATATAATACTTCAGAGAATCCATGTGCCCCTACGTTATTAAGGCTTTCCTCAATACCAGGGAAAACTACGGCTATACTACTACCAACTAAAATAGCAATTGGAGTAGCAAGACAAACTAATACTGCCCATTTCATTTCAAATGGTTCTATTTTTTTGCCTAAAAACTCTGGTGTTCTTCCAACCATAAGTCCTCCAATAAACACCGTTAATATTGCAAATGCAAGCATTCCATAAAGCCCACATCCTACACCACCGAATATAACTTCACCAAGTTGAATTAATAACATGGTAATCATACCACCTAGTGGTGTATAACTATCATGCATAGAGTTTACTGATCCGTTTGATGCAGCAGTTGTAAATGTTGCCCATGTAGATGAGGCCGCTATACCAAAGCGTGCTTCTTTACCTTCCATATTTCCACCAGGTTGATTAACAGTAGATATGTCAACCATTCCATTTTGAGCAATTTGTGGTGTTGCTAACTGTTCATTAACAGCAACTATACCAAGTGCTGCTACCAAAACTATAAACATAGCCATAAATATAGCTATACCTTGTTTTTTATTATTGACACCCTTACCAAATGTAAAGCATAAGGCTGCAGGTATAAGTAAAATAGAAATCATCTCTAGTAAATTTGAAATAATTGTTGGGTTTTCAAGTGGATGTGCTGAGTTTACACCATAGAAACCACCACCATTTGTACCTGTTTGTTTAATGGCAACTTGACTTGCTGCTGGTCCTAAAGGTATAACTTGCTCTTCTATTATTTCTGCACCATCTACAATTTTTCCATCTACTGAGACTGTATTTGATTTTTTATCTATAATAGCATTTTCAATAACATTACCTTCTTTATCAATAGCAATTGGTTCAAGCAATTGAACGGTTTCTGATGGTTTAAAGTTTTGTACAACACCTTGAGATACAAGACCTATAGAAATTACTATATTTAGAGGTATTAATATATATAAAATAATCTTAGTCATATCAACCCAGAAGTTCCCAAGTCCATTTGATTTTACTTTTATAAAACCACGAATTAGTGCAAATAATACGGCAATTCCTGTCGCAGCTGATACAAAATTTTGAACTGTAAGCCCAAGAGCTTGAGTTAAATAGCTTAATCCTGATTCACCACTGTATGCTTGCCAATTCGTATTCGTTACGAAACTTACTGCTGTATTAAAAGATAAATCCCAAGGTACTCCAGGTATGTTTTCTGGATTTCCAAATAATATTCCTTGAAGCATTTGTAATAAAAAGAGGAATATTAAACCTATACCATTAAATAGAAGTACAGACCATAAATATTTTTTCCAATTCATTTCTTCATTTTCATTTACTCTCATCACTTTATATAAAATTTTTTCACATGGAGATATTATTTTTGTCAAAAATACTTTTTCTCCATTCATTACTTTTCCTATATATCCACCAAGTGGTATAGCAAGCACCACTAGAATGATTAAGTAAAATACATACTGTAAAAGTGTATGTGTCATTATTCGTCCCCCCTCATAAGAATTACAAAATAATAAATTAATAAAATTGTGGCTACTAAACCAATAATACAAATTAATATTTGCATATGTCACTCCTCCTTTATATAAATACAGTATATAATTTGTACTTTTAAAATAGTGTTAAGACATATGCAAAATGTATTAAAATAGTATTAAAATAGCATAACAAAAAAGGTGAACTTAACCTAAGTTCACCTTTTTAATATTTTTATATTTTGAAATATTAACTTTTTATTCGTATCATTAAAATAGCTATCATACAGTCAATAATATATTTTACAACTAATTATTCAACTGCAACTTTCGATCTATTACTTAAATTTTTAATTGACGCATTTATCATACTAAGTCCAGTATATACTAAAACACCCATTACAATCCATTTTAATGTTTCAATAGGCAATGATTTTACTATATAAGCAGCTATAAATACTCCTACTATACCACAAATACCTAAGGATAATGTAGCTTTTCTTGGGTATGCTCCTTCTTTTATAAATTTAACTGATGCTATTGGCTGTAACATTGCACAAGAACCCATCATTATTGGAAACGTAACTTGTGGTGATAAACCTAAAAAGTAAGTAAGTGCCATACAAGGAGCGAATAACCCAACTCCTGCTGTCATTAATGCTCCAAGGATAGCATTTCCTACTATGCCTATTGCAAGCTTAACTCCACTTAACCCTATAGCATCTCCACCACCTGGCATATATCCCATTTTACTACAGAACATTAATACTGCAGTAGCTATAAGAGCTACACCCATAACTAATTGAATTTTTGACTCAT
>NZ_JAGHFM010000319.1 GCF_017888745.1 Terrisporobacter sp.
TATCCTAATTCTCTATTTTTAATTAAATATTCATTTAATTTCACAAACATAGCATTAGTTTCTTGATATGCTACAACACATTCTTTTGATTCTCTTTCATCTTTTATGTTAGAATTAGAGATTTCTCTCACTAAATGGTACAAAATAAACTATATAATTTCTAATCAATTCTTTCATAATATATCCCCCATTTAAGCTGTAATAAAAACTTTACTTATTCTAAACCATTTTCTTTACAATGGTTTAAATTTATAACTTTGCATCAAAATATGTAAATTGTAAATTTTATAATATATAAAAAGCATCCTTTTATAAAGATGATTATTTAATTACTTTTTACTTTTTTTATTTTGTGGTTCTTCTTTAGCTCTTTTTTGTGCACATATATTAGAAAATATTAATATTAATAAAACAACACTAGCCACTCGTATAACAGTTGATATCATAATATTCCCCCTAAAAATTATAATTCACTCTCTTATCTTTATATTTTTTACAAGTAAATTATATACTAAATTATTTATTTTATAAAGCAACTCCTATGCTTAATTCTGCTACTATTATGGCAGTAACTAGTATTGGTATAACAACAGATGTTACAAATATATCTTTATAAGACTGTTTATGAGTTAATCCACAAATAGCCAATGTCGTTATAACTGCTCCATTATGAGGTAATGTATCTAATCCACCACAAGCCAATGTTGCTACTCTATGAAGTATTTCTGGTGATATTTTTAAAGAATTTGCCATTTGTAAATATGTTGGAGCTAAAGCATCTAGTGTAATTGTAAGTCCTCCTGAGGCTGATGCAGTAAGTCCACAAATTAAATTTACTGATAAAGCTTCTGAAATTATTGGATTGGAAGATAAATTAAATACAAAATTTTGTATAACATTAAATACTGATAAAGATTTTATAACACTTCCATATCCAACAATTGCACTTGAATTTAACAAAGGCTTAAACGAATTGCTAACACCTTCATCTAATACTGACTTTAAGTTTTTTATTTTATTAAAGTTAGTTAAGACTAAAAATAAGTCCGCAGCTATGATGGATATTATTACACTCCATGTTCCTGAAACACTACTTAAATTAGTATTATATTGTTCAAGATAAGCTCCATTTATAGATGGATAATAAATTTTCGAGAAGAATAGATTTACAGCAAATATAATTAATATGGGAAATACAGATTTAAAAATACTTGGTAAATTATCATAACTTATTTGTATTTCATCTTCATCATGATTACCATATCCCTCTCCATTTCTCATTGCTTTTTTAGCTTCATTTGTTAAATAAAGCAACCCAAGTCCCAGCATAAGTAAACTTGAAATTATACCTATTCCAGGCGCAGCAAATGAATCTGTCCCAAAATATTTCATAGGTATAACATTTTGAATTTCAGGTGAACCTGGAGCTGCAGTCATAGTAAATGTAAAAGATCCCAAAGCTATACTTCCTGGTATTAATCTCTTTGGAATATCAGCCTCTTTAAATAAAGTCCTAGCTATTGGATAAGAAATAAATGCAACAACAAACAAAGAAACCCCACCATAAGTAAGCAATGCTCCTGATAAAACTATAGACAATATTACTTTATCCTTTCCAAGTTTTTCGGTAATAAAATGTGAAATAGACATTGCGTAATCTGCCTTTTCCATTAGAATAGCAAAAATAGCTCCTGTCATAAATAAAGGAAAATAACTTTTTACAAAGCTCGCAAAGCCTGACATATAAACTTCTGTATAACTTGCCATTAGATGTCCTTCAAATCCACTTGTTAAGATTATTGTCATAAGAGCTATAATTGGTGCTGTTATAATTGTTGAATATCCCTTATATGCTAAAAACATAATTAATCCTAATGAAAAAATTAAACCTAAAATACTAAACATAATTCCTAGTGTTGTAAGTTACAACACATCTCCTTTCTTCATTGTTATATACTTAAATTTTAATCTTTAGCTTAATTTGTGATATTAGTAAGATATTTAGTCCTACTATTTATTTCCATATCATAACAATTTTTAAGTAATGAGTGATATAATTCAGTTATTAAGTGTTATGTTTATTTTTTTAATAGGAATGGAGGAATTATATGAAAAGAAATTATCATTTTTATGCAATCATAACTATTATTTTTTGGGCTTTGGCCTTTGTATTTACAAAACTTGGACTACAATACTTTGATGTATACTCTTTAAGTTTCTTAAGATATTTATCAGCATCATTAACATTAATAATCATGATGTTTTTTATTAAAATTAATAAGCCTAAGAAAGAAGATTTTAGTACTTACTTATTATCTGGCGCAATCGGATTTTTTATTTATGTAATTTTATTTACAAAAGGAACTGGTATGGTAAGTTCTGCAACTGGAAGTATAGTAATAGCTATGGTTCCTGTATTTACAGCTCTATTAGCATCTATACTGTATAAAGAAAAACTTAAGACTTATCAATGGCTTGCTATTGGAATTGAATTTATAGGTATATTAGTTTTAACTTTAATGAATGGAACCTTTTCAGTTAATGAAGGTATCTTATGGTTGTTAGTAGCAGCTCTTTGTTTAGCTACTTACAATATACTTCAAAGAAAATTAACTAAAAAATATACTGCCATGGAAGCAAGCACTTATAGCATTTTTGTAGGAACTACTTTTTTATTCATATTTGCTGCCAAAGCATTTCCTAAAACTATTGTTGCACCAATAGAACAATTAATTTATGTTCTTATACTTGGAATATTTTCTAGTTCTTTAGCTTATATTGCCTGGGCAAAAGCAATTTCACTTGCCGAAAAAACAACATATGTAAGTAATTATATGTTTGTTACTCCATTTTTAACTACAGTATTAGGATTTGTAATGATGGGTGAAGTTCCTGATCCTTCTACTATATTAGGAGGCATCATTATTTTATCAGGACTATTTTTATTTAATAAAGAAAATTTGTTAGAACCTTTAAAAAATAGAAATCTTGTATTATCTGAAAATGTAGTATGTAAAGATAATGAAAATTCAATTGAATAAACTAAAATAATATAAAAGTCAGGAGTTAATTCCCGACTTTTATATTTTATTATAAACAAGTAAGATCTAAAACAATACTAACGACAAGTTACTATAATCAACTATAGGTTGCTATTTAACTTATTTCATGTAAAAATAATCCACATCTAACCTTTGGCTCAAACCAAGTAGATTTAGCTGGCATAATCTTATTTTCATCAGCAATAGAAATTAATTCTTTTATATCTGTAGGATACATTAAAA
>NZ_JAGHFM010000320.1 GCF_017888745.1 Terrisporobacter sp.
AATATGATGTAGTAAGTTTTATCCATCAAATGTCTAACGGCATCATAAATGCAAGCGATGGTAAGAAGTTTGGATTGGTAGAAATTACTCCAGATAATATTGATTTAGCTCTAGATTCAATAAAATACATAAATAATGAAGATGCTAAAAAGTATTTAAGTAGTCAGCTAAATAGATGGAAAAAAGGAGATTTCTCAAATGCTGTACAAGTTCACAATTATGTGTGGCATATGTTAAATGGAAATATAGGTATTGCATCATCATTGGATGAGGGCAAAATAAATGAAATAGTAAATAAATATTTTAAGTAAATCTTTGTTAAAAATTCGCTTCGCTTAAGCCACTGCGTGGGCGCTCCACTTCATGTCGCCAACGACTTCGTCCGTTGCTCAAAATTTACTTTTTTACAACTTCTCAAATATATCGATAATACTTTAACCTAGAAGTTTTCCACAAGTTTGAAGTCAATATAATGTCCTTGCATGTAAAAAAGTGGATCCTGTATAGGGATCCACTTTTTTACATGATGTTAGCTCAATTATATTTATCTTTGATTTAAAATTAATTTTTCATTATATTTATAAAAATTGCTACTTAATAAGTTTCTACATACTCATGAAAATAATTAGTTAAGTTGTACTGAAAATTATTTGTATTAATTGACCATATGCTTAAAAATACCAAGGCCAATATCAAAAACACATTTACTGACGTAGAAGATTTTTTTCTATCTTTAAAATTAACTTGAGCAACTGCAAGTATGAACATAAATATAGTAGCTACAAGACAATATTCCTTTACTATATTCATATATACATATTTCTTGCTATACTTTATATATTTACCCATATAAGAAATATTTTTTTTCGTAAACTCTGCTCTTTGATGAAAATCATCTTTAGATTTAACTTCAACTACTTTATTTTTATTGTCATCATAAGTCAGACTATATGAGTAGTTGTTTGACTTTATTTCATTTGAATTTATTTTTATATTAGATAAGTAAGTGTAAGTATATCCCACAAATATTACAAGTATAAAAGCAGTTAGGACTTTATTCTTAATAAATTTTCTATTTCTAACAATTTCCTCTCCATTGATAGACTTTATATATTTACGACTTAAGCTATCACCATAAATTGTTATAATTGGAATAAGTAATGCTATTTCAATACCTATATATACATAAATATCTGTTAATAGAATAATTATTATTTTTATAATTAAATATATATCTATAAATATCATAATTTTTTTTAGACTTTGGTAGTATTTTTCTTTATCTATGAATTCTATATTGTCATCTGATAAGTGTTCGTATTTTTCTCCATGCCATAAATACTTATGCAGAAAATATATGATTCCTAAAATCCATACTATTTGTGATACTTTTTCTGTGAATATCATTCCAAGTATTATACCTATTATGATTATCCCATAGTCTTTTTTATCTAGCTTCATTTAACTTCTCCTTATATTTTTCTATGTTAGTTATAATACTACAGAAATAATGTTTACATAGCAATAAAGTTGATTGATAATAAAATTTATATATATAAATTAAAATAATAAATATGAAATAAATTACAAAGAATGGTAAAATATTAAAGGTAGAGGAGTGATTATATGGGAGCAAACATAAACAATTTAAACAATCCATTAGCGACCGATAATGTAGGTAAATTAATTTTTAAATTCGCAACACCTTCTATAATAAGTTTTTTGGTAAGCGCACTATATAATATAGTGGACCAAATATTTATAGGCCAAGGTGTAGGAATGCTTGGTAATGCAGCAACTAACATAGCATTTCCACTAAATACTATATGTACAGCATTAGCACTTCTATTAGGAATAGGTGGTGCTTCTAATTTCAATCTTAGAATGGGTCAAAAAAAAGAAGAAGAAGCTGCTTACATAGTAGGAAATAGTGTTATATCTATGATTATATCAGGAGTAACTTTATCTTTATTAGTAATAATATTTTTAAATCCATTATTACATTTATTTGGAGCAACAAAAGATATAATGCCTTATGCACTTACTTATACTAGAATAACGTCATTCGGTATTCCATTTTTAATATTTTCTATAGGATGTAGTAATCTAATTCGTTCTGATGGTAGTCCTACCTATGCAATGTTAAGTACATTGTCTGGAGCAATATTAAATACTATACTTGATCCAATATTTATATTTGTATTTGACTTAGGTATGGCAGGAGCTGCATATGCAACTGTTATTGGTCAAATATTATCAAGTCTAATTGTTGCTAGATACCTTTTCAAATTTAAAAGTGTAAAACTATCAAGAAATAATTTCAAATTAAGAAAAAAACTTGTGTTAGCTATATCAGCATTAGGTGCAGCAGCATGTTTTAATCAGTTAGCTATGATGGTTGTTCAGATAACTATGAATAATACACTTACTTATTATGGGGCTTTATCACATTATGGAAGTGAAATACCTCTTGCTAGTGTTGGTGTAATATCAAAAGTTAATATAGTTTATATGGCATTTACATTAGGAATTTCACAAGGATGTCAGCCAATAGTAGGATTTAATTACGGAGCACAAAATTACGATAGAGTCAAAAAAACATACAAAACAGCAGCTATTGCAGTTACATTGATTTCTATTGTTGCATTTTTATGTTTCCAAATATTCCCGAGACAAATAATAAGCATATTTGGTCAGGGAGATGAAAATTACTTTGAATTTGCGCAAAGATATTTTAGAATATTTATGTTCATGACAATTGTAAATGGTATTCAGCCACTTACATCAAACTTTTTTACATCTATTGGAAAATCTCAAAAGGGTATTATATTATCATTGACAAGACAAATAATATTCTTATTACCATTAGTTATTATATTGCCAAAATTTTTAGGTATTGATGGTGTTATGTATGCAGGTCCAATAGCAGATAGTATTGCTTTTATAACAGCAGGAGTACTTATATATAAAGAGATGAGATGTATGGATATAAGAATAAGTGAAATGAGTCCTTGTAAATAGCAAAAAATTTACTTTTTTCATACGCTAACAACTAGGTCTGTTGTTCAAGTAATAAAGTTAAAAAACTCTATCTTAGCCACTGTAATATGTGATCTAAGATAGAGTTTTTTTATAAATAAATTTTTAATAGTAGTTATAAATTCGATTAAAATATCTACTGTAATATTATTCTGTAATATCTTCTGTTTTAAGTATTGCCTTTTTATCTAGACCTGAATATTGAAAACCTATAACTTTAATTCCAACAACTCCAATTAACAGAATTAATGCTATTCCCATTATTATTTTTTTATCATTAAATTTCATTTATTTATTCC
>NZ_JAGHFM010000321.1 GCF_017888745.1 Terrisporobacter sp.
ATATAAACTAATTGACAAAGTAAATATAAAGCTGATTATTACAAAGATTATAGACTATTGATAACTAAAAATATTAATAATCAATCTATATATTTTTATAAAAAAATACAATTTCAATTATTTTGATAAAATGATAATTACTTTTTGTTGACAATGATTATCAATAATGATAATATTGGATTAAAGTTAACATAAAGTGTTATAGGAAAAAGAAAGTAGGAGATTGAATGAAAAAAATAAAAAATATATTATTTGTAGCTATGTTCTCATTAATAATAGGACTTCAGACAATAGGCAGTTTTGCAGCAGAACTTAGTGAATTGGAAAGTGGAATATATGATATAAAAAATGAGGTTTATCATGAAAATGAAATAGGTATGCAGATGTCTAGAACTTATTTAGATGAAAATATGGTTTTAGAAAAAAATGAAGGTAAATGGTATTATACTGTAAAATTTAAAGGAACTAATTACATGGAAAATTACAGAATACTTTTGGATGGAAATTTAGTTGAAACAGAAGTAGTAAGTGAAAATGATGAAGAACATTCTATAGAATTAAAATTTGAAACAACATCTATAATTCCTAATATAGAAGCACAAATATACGTTGACCCAATGGGGAGAGATGTAGAGTTTGAAATAAATCCACAAGAAGATACTTTAACTTTAGTTAAAGCTATTGAAGAACCTAAGAAAGAAGTTGTTGAAAAAACATCAATTAAAGAAAATGAAAAAGTATCTAAAACTTCGAATATCACTATTTTCATAGTAATAGGAGTAGCAGTAATATTAGTAATTGCAGGATTAGTATTTAAAAAATCTAGAAAGTAATTATAAAAATAGTTATGAGAAATAAAATATCAAGACTATTAATTTTAATGGGCCTATTAGTATTAATAGGCTCTTTATTTCTAATATTACACTTTAAATCTGTTGAAAATAGAGCGTTAATATCTTTTGAAGAAAAGATTGAAAAAAATGAAGTTATAGAAAATGTTGATAAAGGTGATGAAATAGGGATTATTGAAATAAAGTCAATAAATCTTAAAAATGTAATTGTGGAATCTATAGAAAATAAATATTTAAGATATTATATATGTCATTTTGAGAATAGTGCTATGCCTGGTGAAGATGGTAATTTTGCTTTAGCAGGACACAGTAGTACTTATTTTGCAAACCAAGTTTTCAATGAACTACATAAAGTAGAGATTGGAGATGAAATAAAAATAAAAACTATAAATGATGAATTTATTTATACTATTACAGAAACTTCAGTAATTGAGCCAGAAGATACATATGTGTTAGAGCAAGATATGAGTAAAAAAGAAATCACTATAATTACATGTACTAATAGTGGAAAACAAAGATTTTTAGTAAAAGGTGAAATTAAGTAAAGGTATATGTAAGGAAAAATTATTAGAGATTAGTTAGAAGTGATAACATAGCCCAAATATAATGAAAGGAATAAGAAAATGAGTATTAAGAAGAAAATTATTGCCATGCTTGGAATTGCTACAATAAGTCTTATGGTAGGGTGTTCAAGCAATAAAGTTGAAAATAAAACTAATGATACAAAAGATAATGTTGTAGTTGCAACATCAGTTGCTGTAACAGAAATATTAGATGAATTAGGAGTTAAAGTAAGTGGTGTTCCAACTACTTCTTATGAGTTACCAGAAAGCACAAAGGGAGCAGTTGAAGTAGGTAATCCAATGAACCCAGATTTAGAAATTATAAAATCATTAAACCCAACCTGTGTAGTTTCTGTAGATACTTTAGGGTCAGACTTTAAAAAGAAATTTACAGAAAATAATATACCAAGTGAATTTGTGAACTTAAGCACTATAGAAGGTTTAAAAGAAGCAATATTAACTTTAGGAGAAAAGTTTGATAAAGCTGAAAAAGCAAATGAAATAGTAACTGAATTAGAAACTAAAATTGAAGATGTTAATTCAAATAGTAAAGGAAATTCTGAAGATGTTTTAGTATTATTTGGAGCGCCTGGTTCAGTAATGGTTGCTACAGAAAACTCTTATGTAGGTAATCTAGTTAAAATTGCTGGTGGGAAAAATATATTCCAAGGTCAATCTTCTTCATTTATGCAAGTTAATATGGAAGAAATAATAAAAAATAATCCTAAGAAAATACTTATAATGACTCATGCAATTCCTGAAGAAGCTAAAAAAACTGTAGAGGATGAATTTAAGAAAGAAACTTGGCAAAAACTTGATGCAATAAAAAATAATGAAGTTTATTTCTTAGAAAATGGACTTTTCGGGATGAGTGCAAACTTACAAGTTACAGATGCTCTTGATAAGTTAGGAGAAATATTATATGAGTAGATCCTTAGATACAAATAAAGAAGAACGAAAAAAAGCACTTTATATTTTGGGAGCATTGATATTATTATTTTTTACTGCTATTACTGCTATGAAATTAGGTAGTTTAGAAGTAACTTACGGTGAATTACTAAAGGGAGTATTTAATAACTTTAGTGATGATAATTTATCAATTATAAAAGAGTTAAGATTTCCAAGAATCATAATAGCAATATTAGTTGGTGGAAATTTAGCAGTATGTGGGGTATTATTACAAGTTGTTGTAAAAAATCCTTTAGCAGATCCAGGAATTACAGGTATATCTGCTGGAGCATCTTTGGTAGCAGTTCTAGTTATGGTATTATTCCCTAGTTTGACAGGTATAAAACCTTTACTAGCATTCGGCGGTGGATTAGTATCAGCATTATTAGTATTTTTAATTGCTTATGATAAGGGATTTTCTCCTCTTAGAATTATTTTAGCAGGTGTTGCAATAAATGCCATACTAACTTCCATGTCTTCAATACTTACAATGTTTAACTCTACTGGTGTGTCTTCTGTCACAAACTGGTTAAATGGAAGTTTAGTTACTGTAACCTGGTCAGATGTAAGATTATTAGCTATTTATTCTGTAATAGGTGTATCAATATCTCTTACATTAAGCTTAACTTGTAATTTAATGAATCTAGGAGACAAGACAGCGAAAAGCTTAGGAGTAGACGTAGATAAGCAAAGATTATTAATATCATCTGTGGCTGTATTCTTAGCAAGTATTTCTACAGGAGTAGCAGGTATTATTTCTTTTGTTGGATTAATAGTTCCTCATATATCAAGATTTATAATAGGTTCAGATCATAAATACTTGATACCATTTAGTTGGGTTATGGGAAGTATATTATTACTAATAGCAGATACTATGGGAAGGATCCTAATGAGACCATATGATATACCAGTAGGACTTGTTATGTCAGTTATAGGTGGACCATTCTTTATATTCTTATTGAGAAGGAGTATGAAAAAATGTTAAAATGTGAAAATATACATTTTAGTTATGATAAAAGTAAAAAATTTATTAAAAATTTAAATATAGATATTCCAAAAAGTAAAATAACTACAATACTTGGTCCTAATGGAAGTGGAAAATCTACATTACTTAGTATGCTAGCTCGTTTTAATAGACCATTAGAAGGGAATGTATTTATAGAAAATACAAACCTAAGCACTTTAAAATTTAAAGAAATAGCTCAAAGGATAGAAACAGTTCATCAACATAATGAATCTCCAGAAGATATAACTGTTGAGAAATTAGTTAGTTTTGGTAGAGTACCAT
>NZ_JAGHFM010000406.1 GCF_017888745.1 Terrisporobacter sp.
AGCATATCACTTGTACTTATACCTTTTCCATCTAAATTCCATCCACCTTCAAATTGGTTAGCAGCTGTAGCACCGCCCCATAAAAAATCTTTACTGAATCCCATAGAATGTTCCTCCTTAGTTTAAATAATTTAAATATACTTATATTTACAAATTAAAATTATTTATTTAAAAATAAAAGACCTATTTGTAGAGATATAAGCAATTGCACAAAATACAATCCTTATAAACTCATACAAATAGGTCTAGCTTGTCTTTCAACAATAACCATCCAATTGTTATATTCACGTTATAAAACATTATAAAACATTATAAACATTCTGTCAACGTTTTCACTTATTTATCTTTTATACTTTTTTCTTCTTTTTAAAAGAACTAAATAAGATCTTTTACTACATACACGTTTTATCTACCCAATCCCCTAAATTAGCAATTATCTTAAAATACATCATATTATCAACATATTATCAAAAATCACCATAAAAAAATAGTCTTTCATTTAAAAATTTGTCATAATATTATAAATATATAAAGTTTTTAATACATTAAATTAGGGTATATAATGCTAATAATTTCAATATATTTTTAATTATTAGTGTTTTGTTAGGAGGGTATATGTATAAAAGTATAAAGTTTTTTAATCTAATGGAAGAAAGTTTTTTATTGCTTAAAAAAACGAATAAAAAAATATGGATAATAGGAATCATAATTTCAATATTATCTGGAGGGCTTATAATTAATGAAACTGTAGGGTATGATTTCTATCCAGAATCTTATGATTCTATGGTATATGATGATACGTTATATCCTGATGTATCTTCTGAAGAGTTTATGACGTTTACAGATGATATTTCAGCTTTACCTAGTTTCTTAGGATTGATATTTGCAGGTTTATTAGCATTTTTAACTATAGGTGTTGTATTAGGTATATTAATTAATACAGTTTCATATTACTTATGTAAATATATCTATGAAATTTTATACGATAAGGAAATAGAAAAAGCGCCACTTGGATTAGTTGTTAAAGTAAATGCTATTGCATTATTAAAAACTTTATTGGGACTTATTTTCTTTATAATTCCTGGAATTGTAATAGGTTTAAAATATGCACCAGTAAATTATGTTTTATGTAAGCATCCTGACATTTCATCTAAGGAAATTTTAAGTAAAACAAGAGAAATGAGTAGAGGAATCAAATGGAAAACATTCATGTTTAATTTATTATTAAGTATTATAGGAGGAATATTAATGTTATTATCTGAGCCAAATACATTCGCTCCTGGTTATATAACATTAGACATAATTTCATCTATCATTTCACTTATAACAACAACTCTATTCACAGTTTTCAGTATGTTATTTAGTATGAAGTTATTTTCATGTGTTGATGAAATTAAAAATGCAAATATTGATTATTTATAATATCATTACAACTAAGTCATCTACCTTTTATGATTGTGATTGAAGTTCATTGGCATAAATGAATTTTATAATCATAATATATTTAAATTGTACATTAAAAAAATACCGAATATTCACTTTTGAATAATACGGTATTTTTTTTAATTTAAGATTTAATTATATTTTGTAAGTACTTTATTTAAAGTCTATATAAATATATTTAATACATTAGAATTTAGTTACTTAAATATTTTATCATTTGCTGTAATTTCTCTTATTATTTTAGCAGGATTTCCTGCTACTATTACACCAGCAGGTATATTCTTTGTTACTACCCTTCCTGCTCCAATAATTGAATTTTGCCCAATTTTAACTCCTCCAATAATAGTAACTCCTCCACCTATCCATACATTATCTCCAATTTCGATAGGAAGAGACTTCTCATATCCGTCAGCTCTTTCTTTACTGTCAAATGCATGATTAGGAGTATATATACCAACATTTGGCCCTATCCATACATTATTTCCTATTGTAATTTTAGCACAATCCAATATACAACAATTAGTATTTGTATAAAAGTTATCTCCTACTGTAATGTTATATCCATAATCACAATTAAATGGAGATTCAATCCAACAATTTTTACCCACTTTGCCAAACAATTTGTGAATAATTGTTTCTCTTTCAGCTCTTAATGAAGGTCTTATATTATTAAATTCAAAAAGTAAATCCTTAGCCTTTTCTCTTTCTAAAGTCAATTCCTCATCCCAACTTATATAATATTCACCATTTAACATTTTTTCCTTATTAGACATTTTACCTTCTCCCCATATGTATTATTTCTCAGTAAAGCTAAAAATAAATTTTCACTTACAAGTTAATCATGTCCATAAATATATAAGACTAGTAG
>NZ_JAGHFM010000322.1 GCF_017888745.1 Terrisporobacter sp.
TGTTAGGCACGCCGCCAGCGTTCATCCTGAGCCAGGATCAAACTCTCAAATAAAAGTTGTTACCTGCTCAGACTAATCATTATCTGAATATCTGGCTTGGTTTGTTTGTGTTTAATTCTTAAAGAATTAATTTATTGTTAACCTACTGTTTAATTTTCAAAGTTCTTTCTTACAACTTCTTTAAGTTTATCAAAGTTATTCATCTTTGTCAACAACCTTTTTAAATAATTTAACTTAGGTTATCTTTTTCTTAAAGACAAGTACAATTCTATCACCATAAAAAAGTATTGTCAATAGCTTTTTAATCTATTTATATTATTTTTATTTTTCTGAGAAATATACATAATAAATTATTAAACTTATCATACCTAATTTAATTCATCTATGGCTAAATATTTCAGAAATAAATAAATTAATTCACATTACTTAAACCACTGAGTGAAGGATACACTTCATGCCACCAACAACTTCGCCAGTTGCTCAAGTAACAAAGTTGGAAATTAGAAAGCTGTAGAATGTACACTCTACAGCTTTTTAATTTAAATATTTATATATTAAATCTTACTTATATATATTTAATCTAAATAATGAATATAGCTACTATTGTTGTTACTACAAACCCTACCATAATTGGTATAAAGTTTCTCTTAGCTAATTCCATAGGACTAACACCACATATTGCCGCTGCTGCAACTAATGACCAAGGTACTAAACATCCTCCTCCGACCCATGTGGCTGCTATTTGACCTAATGCTGTAAGTACAGCTACATTCACATTTATAGCATTCCCAAATACTAAAGCTAATGATCCAGCTAATGACATACCTGAAAATCCTGAGCCATCAAGTCCTGTAATTGCACCAACTACAGTTTCTATACTCGCCGCAGCTACATTATTAAATGGTACAGATTGAGATAAAGCAATACCTATGTCTGCTAGTAAACCTTCAGATCCTGGTGCTAATACTTCTCCAAAAGCTGTTACAACATGAACATCTCCCAAATAGAAAAAAGCTGCTATAGGAATAATTACGCCAAATATACTAATTGCAAAACCAAGCCCATGTACAACATGTTCTGCAACTTTGTCAAAGCTCTTTTTAGGGTTATTTAATCCATTAATAAATATTAATAAAGATATTGCTGTACCTCCTAATAAAGCGGTCGCATCTCCACCCTTTAAATCTAACATAGACATAGCTACAATATCTAATATAAATGCAATACCTACTACTAGAACTGATATTTTAGCTTTTAAATCCACTTCTTTTACTTCTATTTCAACTTCTTTAGAAATTGCTAATTCTTCGTCAAACATACCATTTTTCATATCTTTTCTAAGCATATAAAATGATACTGATATTGTTACTATAGCCATTATCCAAAACAATGGCATCCCTTGATTTATAACCGATTCCACTGGTATACCTGCTGCTCCTGCTGTAATAGCTGGTGCTCCTTGAATGATAAAATCTGTAGATAATGCTAATCCATGTCCAAATAAATTGATAGCTACGGCTAAACCCATTGCAGGAAGTCCTGCTCTAATAGCTATAGGTAAAAAAATAGCTCCTACTAATGCACAAGCTGGTGATGGCCAGAAAAATGAAGACATTATGAACATTACTATACCTGCAGCAAAAAATGCAGTTACAGGTTTTTTTATTACCTTCACAAATGGTCTTATCATAAAGTTAATAGCATTTATCTCTTCTAAAGCCTTCGATAATGCAACCATAATTCCTATGATTAAAATTATACCGCCCAATTCATTAAGCGCTACTACAAAAGAATTGAAAATTCCATTTAATGCGCCTGTAAAACTATTTGTAAAATATAATCCTAAGAAAAATATACCTAATATACATGGTACTACACTTTCTTTTTTCATAATCATGGAGATTAATATAATAACCATGAATATAATATAGATGTAATGTGCTCCTGTCAAAACCATAATAAACTACCCCTTTTATCCAATAAGATAATAGTATTATATGGTCTTATAAAAAATATGTTCCTTTACTAAGCATCTGTTAGTTTATAAACTTATAAAGCTTAATAAATATAATTAAAATTTGTTATATTATATGAAAAAATATATAACCTAATAATAGAAAAACTATTTTCTCGTATAAAGTATATTTTAAATCAAAATTATTTCCAATAAATAGATAAATCTTATAACAGTTTCAAAAAGATTTTGATATAATCTTTTTATTGATAATATAAATAGGAGGACTTTATGAAAAGGGAATTTCAAATTAGCTATAAAAAAGAGATTCTACGATTTGCCCTATTACTTGGGGAACAAATGTTAACTAACGGTGCAGAAACATCCAGGGTTGAAGATAGTGTTCTTAGAGTTTGCAAATCTAGAGGGTTTAAACATGTAAATGTATTTACTACACCAACTTGTGTAATTATCTCTGACGAAAAATTCGATGGTCTAACCTTTATGAAAACTATTTCTAAAAGGACAATCAATTTAACTAAAATTGATAGATTAAATGATATTTCTAGGGAGTTTGTACAAAATGAAGATGTAGATCCTCTACAAGCTATTGATAAACTAAAAGAAGTTGAAGCAGTAAAAGATTATAATCAATTTATATATTTTGCTGGTACTGCTATGGCATCAGCTTCATTTGCCTATTTAATAGGTGGTACTACTGTACTAGACTTCATTTTAACATTAATAATAGCAAGCATTGGAGTTATTATTTATAATAAAATAATGAAATTGAATGGAATAACATTTTTCGCAACACTAATGAGTTCCTTTTCAATAGCAGTGCTTGGTAACTTATTAGTAAATTATAATGTTTTACAAAATTCTACTTCACTAATAGTTGGTTCCATAATGCCACTTTTACCTGGAGTTTCTTTTATAAAAGGTCTTAGGGACTTAATTTCCGGAAATTTGCTAGCAGGAATTTCTAGAATCATAGAGGCATTTTTAATTGCTGCTGCTATAGCCGTTGGTGTCGGTGTAGTTCTTGACCTAACTCATAGATTTGGAGGTTAATTAAATGACTTTAAACACACTTATTACTAATTTTATTTTTTCTGCTTTAGCTACAGCAGGATTTTCAATATTTTTTAATTCTCCAAAGCGTTCATTAATTCCTGTTGGAGTTATTGGAGGTATTGGTTGGACTATATACATGATTCTATTTGATATATCAGAAAATGCCATATTAGCTAATTTTTTTGCAGCAAGCTTTATCTCATTAGTCAGTGAGATACTTGCAAGAAAAATGAAATTCCCTGCTATTATCTTCGCCATACCAGGAATATTACCTTTGATACCTGGACTTGGACTTTATAAAACTATGCTTTTTTTAGTTGAAGGTAATTATACTGATGCTGTGTCAGTTGGTACTAACGCAGTTTTTGTAAGTGCTTCAATAGCTATGGGAGTACTTTTAATTACATCTTTAGTAAATACTTATTATATAATTAGAACTAAAATAATAAATAAAAAACTTCAATTAAAAAAATTAATTAAATAAAAATTTGTTTAACCTATGTCACAAATGACTTTGTAAGTCACTCTAGTAACGTGTTAAATAAATATTTTTAAATTAATAGAGTGTAATTTATAATTTATCAAAAACATATAAACTATAAATTGCATAACATATAAATAAAGAAGTATTTAACTATAAACGTTAAATACTTCTTTTCTATAAATTAAAGATATCTACTTTTCTATTATTCTTGTTACAATTGGTATATAATCTCTACTATCTCTAAATTTCTTATCATTTTTATTTAATATCACATAAGAAATAAAAGTACATATTAATCCCACAACACCGCTAATCAGTTCAATTTTCCCTGAATAATTTATCCAGTCTAATATAA
>NZ_JAGHFM010000323.1 GCF_017888745.1 Terrisporobacter sp.
ATATAAACCTTCTAAAGTTAACATCTTTTTGATTTGCTTCTTAGTCATACCTATACTTTCCATGACTGCTAGCTCTTTTAATCTTACATTTACTCCTGTTATCATTACATTTATAAAGTTTAGAAGTCCTATAAAAATCAAGATAATTGACATCCCTCCCCCTAAAATATTCATTACCATAGAAGTATTATTGAATTCTTTAGTTTGAGTAGTCTTTGAATCCATATATAATCCCCTAGCATCAGATATTTTCGTTAATTTAGATTTAATAGCTTCATCATATCTGTCATCAATATTTATGTATAATAAATATCCTATATGATTCTTATCTAATTTCTCTAAAGCATTCTGACTTATAAATATACTTGGTATACCCAACTCATTATCTGGTGCACCTGCTAATAAATCTACTTCATCACTAAACAATTTTGTATTAAATGTCATTGAATCATTATCTTTATTTCTAAGAGTTATTTTTTCTCCTAATATATTTCTATCTTCCTCGTTGTAGTAGAAATTATCAACTAAAGCTAGTTTACCTTCTTTAAAAGCCTCTACATCTATTTTATCTTTAGTTTTTTCATTGTATCTTTCTATTATCTCATCATTTATTCCTATAATATTTGGTGATAATCTTGATGGATTTTTCTTAATCTCTTCTAGTAAGTTATTCAGCCCTTCTTCGTCTCCAGAAGCAAATCTCTCATATCCACCTTTTAATGCAGGTAGTAATAATTTTTCATTGTAATCTAGTTGTAGTTTTCCTAGACTTATCTTACTTACACTTTCTACTCCATTCATTTTTTTTATTTCACTTATTAAATCATTGTCTATTTTATCTTCTAGTACTTGAATATTTTGAAGTTCAAAATCATTATTCACATATCTATCTATATAGTTTTCTATACTCAAACTTTTTATAAATGTATTTACACTTATGAAAGTGATACATCCCATAAACAATGATAAGAAAACTAAAATAGCACGTTTTTTATCTCTGAAAACATTGTACCAAGCCATTTTATAAAGCTTTCCACCCTTAGTAGATTTTCTTTTTTTATTTTTGTTACTTTGCTTAGTTCCACTGTATCTTAAAGCTTCCATAGGCGATATACTACTTGCTATTTTGGCCGGTTTTCTACAGCTAAAATTAACTGTAAGCAAAGAGAATAAAATCGCACCTATAAATATTATTGGGTTAAAGGATATATCTGATGGCATGGCAGTGGCATAGGCTCCACTTGAAAAAGTGCTCATAGCCATTGGTACTATTCCAAAAGATACTATGGCTCCAAGAACTAAACCTATAGGTATTCCTATTAAAGATAATCTTAATGCTTGTCCCTTTACTATCTTTTTAATTTGTTTAGGTGAAGTTCCTATAGTTTTTATTAGACCGTAGAAGTTTATATCCTTAGTTACTGCTATATACATTATATTGTAAATTAGTAAGTATCCACTAAATACTATAAATAAACCTATCATTCCTATAATTCCAATAGTAATCATAGCCACTTCACTAGAATCATTATTTGCATCATAATTAAAAGTAAACTCTTGATGCTTATTTAAATGTATTTCTGACTTTAATATATCTACTGCTTCATTCTTGTACTTATTTTTCAAAGTAAAAGTTAAAAATCCATTGTCGCCTACATTTAAATTATTATTTTTTATATATTTATCTGATACCACTAAAAAACCAGTATCTTCAAAGAATGAATAAGTTTTATAAGTTCCGCTTAATGTAAATTCTTTTTCTAAAGTATTACCGTTTGCATCTTTATATTTTATTTTTATAGCATCTCCTATTTTTGTATTCTTTTTCTCTAAAAACTCTAATGCTTTTTGTGATGCCATTATTTCATTAGGCTTTGTTGGATAAGTACCTTCTATGTTACTTATAGCTGGTGTAATTTGTTTTTCCCAATTTTCTTCATCATAATATTTTAAAATTATTTTTAGTTTATCTTTGTCTAGTTGTTTATCAATTACTTTTCCAACTGTAATTTCCTCACCAATGGAAGTAGTTATTCCTAAGTTCTCTATTTCTTTTATTTGACTTTCCTTTGGATAATTCAAAATAGTAGTTGCTGTAGTTTCTGCAAGTCTTGTAGTCATAACTTTATAATTTTGTACAAAACTGGCTCCTATACTAAACACAGAAGATATCATAAAAGTAGTAAGTACTATCGCTAAAACTACAAACATGTTTCTAGTTTTATTAGACCTTATAGAAGAGTTGGTCATCCTTTTTATTATATCTTTATTATTATTCTCAAATTTCAACTTCTACTCCCCCTTTACCACTCTTCCATCTTCTATTCTTATTATCTTATCAGCAAGTTGTGCGATTTCTTCATTATGGGTAATCATAACCATGGTTTGATTAAATTTTTGAGAAGTCATTTTTAACAGACCTATTACATCCATACTCGTCTTACTATCAAGGTTTCCAGTGGGCTCATCAGCTAAGATTATAGCTGGCTTTGTAGCTAAAGCTCTAGATATTGCCACTCTTTGCTGTTGACCTCCAGATAAATTATTTGGCATATTTGTTAATTTGTCTTTAAGTCCTAAAGTATTTATAATTGAATTAACATATTCTTCATCGATTTTTATTCCATCTAGCTCTATTGGAAGAACTATATTTTCATAAACATTTAATACTGGAACTAAGTTATAATTTTGAAAAATAAATCCTATGTTTCTTCTTCTAAAAATAGTTATTTCTTCATCATTCATATTACTTAGTTTTTTATCATTTATATAAACTTCCCCGCTAGTTAATTTATCTAGACCACCTAGCATATTTAAAAGTGTGGATTTACCACTTCCAGATGTTCCAACTATAGCAACAAATTGCCCTTCTTTTATTTCTATACTTACATCATCTAGTGCTTTAACTATATTTGGCTCTTGCCCATACATTTTTATTAAATTTTCAGCTTTTAATATACTCATCATTCCACCTCAGTTTTAATTTTATATTTATATAATAAACAAAACTTGTGACAAACTTCTGACAGAATAAAAAAATTTTCTTGTTTTGAAAAATGATATAAGACTTCTCCTCATATAAACTAGGATACTAAAAAAGTTGCCTTCATTAAGGGCAACTTTCTAATCTTAATTACTATACTATACTTAGTATCTTATTCTTTAATTCTTCAAATAAAACATCATCATAATAACCTATAGTTTTAATTTCATTACCTAAACTGGCTAAAATGTAAATTTCACCATGGCATAAATTAAATCTAGAACTTATAGGACCTTTTTTTATATTTATATACTGAACCTTTTTATATTTTATAATGCTAATATTCTTGTAGAAAATTCCCTGTGAAATGGCCACATTTTCTTTTTCCATATGAAATCCATAAGTAATATATGACATATAAGCTATTAAAATTAGTAATGAAAACACTGCTATATTTATGCCTACTAATATTGAAATATTAATTCCAAAATTTAATTTATAAATTATGTACATTATTAAAGAAATAAACATGGTTACTGTAATAGTCTCAGCAATTTTTATTTTATAATAATTTTTATTCTGTCTTGCTAATATTAATTCTTCACCTACTCTAAACTCTGGAAGTAATGTATTTATATACTTTACAAAATTTTCTTTTTTACTACATAGTAAAATTTGTGATCCTTCTGACTCATCATCTCCTACACCTATGGTAGATATATCAACTTGATATCTTTTAAAAATTCTGCAGAAAATAGGTTGTTTAATATTTATAGCATTAATTCTATTTATAGGAATAGTGAATTTCCTCTTCTTTAATAATCCATAACTAATATATAATCTATCTTCTAATCTTTTTATAGAAAAATTATAATATTTTATTAAATCGCCTATGAAAAACTTTATTATACTCATCAAAGATGTAATTACTATTAGTAATAGTGGTATTGTTCCCCCAAACTCATCGCCTTGCGTTACTATAAATAAAGTAAATATAAATACACCTAAACTAAACATAAATCCAAAAATAGAAAAATTATAAAAACAATGTTTTAATATATCATTAATAGAAAAAACTATATCATAATCTATTTCTTCGTCATGTAAATAATTATATTGTCTATTTTCATTATCATCATTATAGTCCAGTTTATCCCTTTGTTTTTCAATATATTCTATAGTTTCAAGCTTCATAAGCTTTTCAACATTATATTTAAATTCATAAGCATCTTTTCTAGAAAGTATGATTTCTATATCTGTAGTGTTTGCTGTAGACAAACTATCTGTATCAATTTTTATTTTATATGTTCCTATAATTCTTTCAAAAACATTTTGCTCCAAATTTATATTGGCAATATTTTTAATCCCATAAGTATTAATCTTGGAATTTATAGTATCTCTTTGTACTATTATTGTATTTTCTTCAATACTTATAAAAGTTTTATACCAAATAAAAGTATTATAAATTAAAATAAATAACAGAAACGCTACTCCTCCAAAAAATATTAATATCATATTAATAAAATCACTACGTAATACCATATCTTTTACATTATCTATATCTGTGATCATAATAAAAAACAAAAATGAAATTATCCACCATGTTTTTTCTACAATGATACTAGGATGACATCTAAATTTATCTTCTTTCATATATGACTCCTATTCTTACAAATCACCTTTATTTTGTATTTTTGATTCTATTGCAATATTATTAATTTTATCTTTAAGTGAATTTGAAATAAAATGAGATTTTTTATCCTCTAAAAATCTTATAGTAACATCTCCTCCAGCAGTAGTTACTATTACCTTAGACAGATTAAACATCCTATCTATAGGTCCTTTTTTAATAGATATTTTATGAAGTCTCTCAATAGGAACTATATTTCTTTCTATAAACAAAAATCCTTCTTTAACATCTATGCAATCATCCGTAATAGAGTATCTATATCTTTCATATCTAATTTTAGGAGAAACAAATAAGTAAATTATACTTAGCAATTCTAAAACTAACATAATAATTTTTACTATTCTAGGTAGTCTTTCACCAAATATAAGCCATACTCCTAATAAAATTCCACTCAAAATTAAAACTTGAATTAAGGTAGCAATAAACATACATCCTA
>NZ_JAGHFM010000324.1 GCF_017888745.1 Terrisporobacter sp.
ACCTATTATTAGTTCAAAAGTCGTACGTATTTTCTTAATTATCAATATTTATATCTATAACTGCGTAAAAATTTTATTTATCAAATTTATCATATCTCAAATCAGAATTAGATAATTTCTTTACACTAAAAAACACATCTGAATTTCAATTCAGATGTGTTTTTTATATTTCATCATTTTCTACTATACTATCTATATGTTTTCTATTATATACAAGATGTAAATACATAGCATCATAAGCCCCATTAACATCCCTATTTTTTATACACTTTAATATATCTCTGTGAGTTTCTATAGTTTCCTTAAGCAATTTCCTATTAGTCATATCAATACATAAACTTATAGACTTATTTATTATTGGTATAAGCTGAGCAGTAACTATATTTTTACTGCACTTTGCTATTTCTTTATGATATTCTATATCAACATCCATGTGTGGTTCACCTTTTAAAATCAATTCATCTACTTTATCGCATAATTCTTCTAACTTTTGTATATCCTCTTCTGTAGCATTAGTTGCAGCTAAAGATGCTATTTTAGGTTCTATCATAAATCTAATTTCTAACAAATCTTTAGCTAATTTTAATTTATCTTTTATAAAGATTAATCCCAGTGGGTCTTCTGATATACCACAATTTTCACATATAAAAGTTCCTGATCCACGCCTTATTTCTAAAATATTTCTTGATACTAATGCTTTAATAGCTTCTCGTACTGTACTTCTACTAACATTTAATTTTTCTGCAAGTTCATATTCATTCGGTATCTTATCTCCTGGCTTACAATCATTATCTATTATTAATTTAATTATTTGATCTGATACTTGATCCCCTAATAATTTACTCATAAAAAAACTCCTTTACTAACCTGTTCCTTTTATTATATCAAATATCTAAATGAATATCTTATTTTTTATTTATCATTATTAACAATTTCATGAAAATTAAAATTTCAAACAATATAAAAATGACAGGATATCACTCCTGTCATTTTTATTAAAATCTATTTAATTATCTTTTATTTTTCTAAAGGTTTCTTAAGTATGCCAAGTAATACTGCTCCTACTACTGCTCCTATGATTAAAGCTACTAAATACATTAAAGGATTTATTATAGTAGGTAATACAAATATTCCTCCATGTGGTGCTCTAAGACCACATCCAAATGCCATAGATAATGCTCCTGCAAGTCCCGAACCAACAACACAAGCTGGAAGTACATGTAATGGATCCGCAGCTGCAAATGGTATTGCTCCTTCAGTTATAAATGATAATCCCATTACATAATTTACAATACCTGATTTTCTTTCACTTTCTGTAAATCTATTTTTAAAGAAAGTTGTAGCAAGGGCTATAGCAAGAGGAGGAACCATCCCACCTATCATAACTGCTGCCATTATACCAAATTGTTCTGGACCAGCATTTACTACTGTAAGTTGTGCCGTACCAAATACATATGCCGCTTTATTAAATGGACCGCCCATATCAATAGCCATCATAGCTCCAAGTATTGCACCAAGGAAAATTTTACTTGTTCCACTCATTGAGGCTAAGAAATTGTTAAGAGCAGTATTTATAGAACCAACTATTGGATTTATACTGACCATAATTAAACCTATTAATAATATACCAAAAACTGGATATAACAACACAGGCTTTATACCTTCTAAAGATTGCGGTAATTTATCAAATAATTTACGAAGTAATAATACTAAATAACCACCTATAAATCCTGCTAATAAAGCACCTATAAATCCTGCACTTACTGGTGATGCTTCACTAAAATTCATTATATTTGAAAAAGTATATCCGCTACTTGCTATTATCCCACCAACAAAACCAACTGCTAAACCTGGTCTATCAGCAATACTCATAGCTATATATCCAGCTAGAACTGGTAACATAAATCCAAATGCTTGACCCCCTACTGTTTTAAAGAAAGCTGCTATAGGAGTATTCATACCAAAATTAGCTGGATTTATTGAATAATCATCTAATAAAAATGCTAATGCTATTAGTATCCCACCACCTACTACAAAAGGTAGCATATGAGAAACACCATTCATAAGATGTTTGTAGAATTGTCTTCCTATACTTTCTTTTTCATTTAAAGATTCTTCAATAGATTCACTTTTAGAAGATTGATATATTGGAGCATCTCCATTTATAGCTCTATCTATAAGTTCATCTGCTTTATGTATACCATCAGCAACTTTTGTAATTATTACTTTTTTACCATTAAACCTTGACATTTCAACATTTTTATCTGCTGCTACAATTATACATGTTGCATTTTCTATTTCTTCTTTAGTTAAAGCATTTTTAATACCAGCAGAACCATTAGTCTCAACTTTTATAGATATACCTTTGCTATTTGCTTTTTGAGTTAAACTTTCTGCAGCCATAAATGTATGAGCTATTCCTGTTGGACAAGCTGTAACTGCAAGAACCTTAGGTAATTCACTATTATTTTGTTTCATTGGAACTTCCTCTTTACGTTCTTCTGGAAACTTTTCTTTTTCTTTTTCATCAATTAAACTTAAAAATTCTTCTATAGAAATTGAGTTTATAAGTTTTTTTCTAAACTCTTCATCCATTAAGATTGTAGATAATCTTGATAAAACTTCCAAATGAGTATCATTTGCTCCATCTGGTGCAGCTATCATAAAATATAAATGAGATAAACTGCCATCAAAAGCTTCATAATCTATGCCTTCTTTTGATATACCTGCTGCTAAAGTAGCTTTATTCACAGATTTATTTTTTGCATGAGGTATGGCAACTCCTTCACCTATTGCAGTTGTACTTAGCTCCTCACGAGCTAGTATTGCTTCTTTATATTCATTTTTATCATTTAAGTTTCCACTTTTATAAACTAAATCAACTAATTCATCAATTACATCTTGCTTATTATTTGAATTTAAATTTAAACTTATGGAATTCTTGTTTATTAAATCTACTATTCTCATTATATTTCTTTCCTTTCAATATTTATATGATTAACTAATTCATCAATAAACTCTCTTTCAGCTAAATCAGAAGAAAATGCTGTTGCACTTCCACTGGCAGCTCCCAGTTTCAATGCTTCTTCATAAGAATTAGTATTTAAGTATCCACATACAAAACCGGCAACCATAGAGTCGCCTGCCCCAACAGAATTTATTACATTTCCCTTTGGAACATTACTTAAATATACTTTATTGTCTTCTGTCACTAATAAGGCTCCATCTTTGCCCCTAGATACTAAAACATTTTTCGCACCCATATCTTTCAATTTATTTGCATATATAATAATATCTTCTTCATTATGTAGCTTTACATTGAAAATTTCTTCTAATTCATGGTTATTAGGTTTTATTAAAAATGGATTATGTTTTAATACATTCATCAATAAATTTTTAGTTGCATCTACTACAACTTTTGCTTTACTAGCTTTAACTTTATCCATAATTACTTCATATAAATTTTCATTTAATGTTGATGGTATACTTCCAGCTAAAATTAATATATCATCTTCTTTTAATTTATCTAGTTTATTAAATAGCTCATTTAATTTTTCTTCACTTATATGTGGACCTTGACCATTTATTTCTGTTTCTTCATCACTTTTTATCTTTACATTTATTCTTGTAAATCCACTTTCTAATTTTATAAAGTCTGATTTAATATCTAACTCTTTTAAAGAATTTGTTATAAAGTCTCCTGTAAAACCACTAACAAATCCAGTTGCTATGTTATCATATCCTAAAGTTTTTAAAATTCTTGAAACATTAATACCTTTACCACCTGGATAAACATTTTCCTCGCCAACTCGATTAACACTACCATTATTCAAGTGATTAAGTTTTATAACATAATCAATAGATGGATTTAAAGTTACAGTGTATATCACTTTATTTTCCTCCTTTATTTTGTCTATATATTATTGTACTCATTTGTTTGCTTGTTATCCTAATACCATAATAATTGAAATAAATTTCTCCAAAAAGACAAAAAATTTCTCTTAATTAAAAGAGAAATTTATCTGTATGTATTTTAAAACTAAATTTACTTTTTAACTATTATTTATTTTTATAATAAATTTAGATTAATAAAGTAAATTTAGTTAAAATAGCTTTATGAACTTTTCATAACTTTTATTTTCACATATATTTACCACTTTAGAAGTAGTATCTAGTCTATTATATATATCTGAGAATACTTGCTCATAATCAAGTATTTTTTCATTATTTAATGCTAACATAATTACAAGTCTAACTTTTCCATACTCCCAGTTTATTGGTTGTTTTAATATGCCTACTACAATTTTATTTTCTTTGATATTTCCTTTAGATCCATGAGGCATAGCTACCATATTTCCAATTTCAGTAGTAGCAATATTCTCTCTCTCAAAATATGAATTTTTCATTTCAAAATCAATTAAATCTTTTTCCAAAAGTGCATCACTCATAAAATCTAAAACTTCTTCTTTTTTATCAAATTCTAGATTTGTAAAAAATAAATCTCTATCAAAAAAATCTTTTATATTTACTTCTTCATAAACATATCCAGTATCCATAAATTTTTCTATTATCTTTACTTCTTTTTTTGTTAAAAAAGGAGAAACATTTATAACTGGTATTTTATCAAAATCTAAAGGCATAGTAGATATTAAAAAATCCACATCTCTAGCATTAATATAATCGATTAAGTAAGATGGTATTATTTTTTTAATTTCTATTCTATCTTTAAATAGTTGTTGTAACTTAGTATTTATAAGCATAGAAGTTCCAGCGCCTGATGCACAAACAATAATAACTCTAAAAACTTTCCTTTTTTTACTACTAGAATGTCTTTCAATAGCTCCTCCAACATGAACAGCAATGTTAGAAATCTCATCTTCACTAATTATTAAATCCAGTTCTTTTTCAATAGTTTTTTTAGCTATTTTTGCAAGTTCATAAGCATAAGGATAATTAATTTTAATATCATTGTTAACTACATTATAATTTCTAATTCCTAATTTATCCTTTTTTAATAAATTGTTAATATGATTATATAAACACTCTACAAAAAAATCATCTTTACTAATATCTATAGCCGTAGCTAATTTAAGATTTTTACAAAAAGAATTTATAGCATTAGTTATTTTCTCTTTATTTATATTATCATTCATAATCTTATCACGCTTTATTTTATAAGATTTTATATATTCATCTATAAATCTATCATAGTCAAAATGATGACCTCTACTCAATATCACAAAGATTTTGTTACATAAATTTTTAAACTCTACATCACTTAGAATTAAATCTTCTTTAGCTAAAAACTTCAATATTTTATTCTTTAAGTTAAATAAATTATCACTTACATCTGACGTTAAAAAATCTTGTAATACAAGTTCATTATCCTTTCTATTGCATAAATCTACAATACATTGAATAATCTCTCTTTCACTAGAATCAACACCTAAACCATATTTATGTTTGGAAATAATATTAACATTATATTTAGATAAAATTTCTTTTACTTCCTTCAAATCATTTTTTACTGAGGACACACTAATAAACATTGAGTCCGCAAGTTCTTCTATCTTAATAGTTTTTTCTTCTTTAGAATTTAGATTAAGCATAGTTTTTATTATAAACTCTACTCTATCCACATTTCCTAGATGATTATTATTGCACTCAAGCACATCAATTTTTCCTTCTAATTTATAGCCTACTCCCCTAATAGAAATAATCTTTGTATCCTTAAGCTGTTTATTAATATACTTAATTTCACTTTGTATAGTTTTTGTCGAACATCCAATTTCCTCACTTAAAGCTAAACTACTCACTGGATGTTTTAATTTTTTTAATATATCTATTATTGTTAAGGCTCTTGTACTTAAATTATTCATACATATCCCTCTTCATTTGTCTATACTATATAAACTTTAATTCCCTTATATTAATTCACTACTTATTTAACTTTGCTAAAGCTTCAGCAAATGGATTATTGAAACTTTGTTTATTTTTATTTTGATTTTTCAAGTATTTTTGTATATCTTTTTTAGATCCTGTTTTCTTTTCTTCTTCTTTTCTTTTATTAAATGCTGAAAGTTTTTCTCTGTATCCACAAGAACAGGCAAATACTTTTTTATCGCCTTCACCTCTAAGTTCTAGCTTTTTATGGCAATTTGGACATCTTGAATTAGTAGTTTGAGATATAGTTTTTCTTGTACTACATTCTCTATCTTCACATATTAGCATTTTACCCTTTTTACCATTTACCTCTAGCATAAACCTTCCACAGTTTGGACATTTATTTTTTGTTAAATTATCATGTTTAAATTTACTATCACTATTTTTTATATCTCTTACAATTATTTTTGTGTAATCTTTTATTTCCTCAATAAATCTATTTTTGTTCGCTTTTCCTTTTGAAATATTAGTAAGTTTAGTTTCCCATTCACTTGTTAAAGAAGGTGTTTTCAACTTTTCAGGTGCCAAATCTAAAAGCTGTCTTCCTTTAGATGTTATATGTATTTCTTTGTTATTTTTCTTTTCTAC
>NZ_JAGHFM010000325.1 GCF_017888745.1 Terrisporobacter sp.
AAGGTGTACTTGACATGCGATTAAATTAAAACTACATTCAAATTAAGGCATGGATAATTAATTTTCATATCCACGCCTTAATAATTTTATCATAGAAAGCTATTTACAGAAAAAAATTCACAGTATCCCTTTTATATGTGTATTTTATATATTTAAAAATTTCATATAAAACATTATATTATTAACTTATATCCATTTTCTTTAAGCCATATTTCACTATTTTTGTAATTAGGCATTATTTGTTTTACTAATTCATAAAAATCTTTTGAATGATTCATATGAACAAGATGGCAAAACTCGTGTATAATTATATAATCTATTACATCTAATCTGGCCATTGATATTCTTGAATTAATATAGATAGATTTCTGAGAAGTACAACTTCCCCATCTCTTTTTTTGTTCTTTTATTTTTATAATATTAGGACTTAAAGTACTAATTATATAATTATTATTTTTTAGGTATTCAACTCTATCCATAACTAATTTTTCACTTTCAAATTTATACCACTTTTTTATTTCATCTTTAATTAATTCCTTGTCATAATTATTTATTTTAATAATTAGATTTTCATTATCCAAAGATATGTAACAGTAATTTTTATTTCTATTTAGAATATTTTTATCATAAATAACTTTTAATTTATACTCTTTTCCCAAATAATAAAAAATTTCCCCATCTACAAACTTTCGTTCTTCATTAAACTCTTCATTGATATCCTTATATTTATCTAATGTTTTTAAAATCCAATCTTTCTTTTTTATAATAACATCTTTTAAAAATGAATATGATACAGATTTTGGACTTATAATATCTATTTTGTCCTTTGGCATTATTCTAATTGATATATTTTTTCGTTGTCTATATATCACATTAATTTTAATTAATCTTTCATTGTATAACAAATTAAACTCTTTGGTCCTATTATCAAAAGTTATTAATTTTCTTGAATCCATAATAAACTCCTATATTAATTAATTTCACAGTGCATATAATTTATTACATCCTCACCTTTTACAATGTAGCCTTTACCTTTAGAGCAAAAAATTGAATTAGATGTATACTCTTTATCATTATCCTTATCATAATTTCTACTTGCTAAAACTTCTTCAGTATTATGACATTCATCATATCCATCATATATAAAGCTTATTCGTCCTCTTCCCTTAGTGTAAGATATTAATTCTAAAGGATAATCCATCAATCTAGAAACAGGACCTCTTCCATTTACTATGGACTTATTATTCTTACCTTCATGAATATGAAAAGTTCCACTCATTTTTTGTATATCTGAAATTAAGCGACCTATGTATTCATTTTCAATCTCAATTTTAAATTTGTAGTAAGGCTCTAATAATATATTTTCTACTGTTTCTAATCCTTGTCTTAATGCTCTCAAAGTCGCCTGTCTAAAATCTCCGCCTTCAGTATGTTTATTATGTGCTCTTCCAGTTAATAATGTTACTTTGATATCTGTTATTTCATATCCGCCCAATATTCCTTTATGTGGTTTTTCAAATATATGAGTTCTTACTAAATTTTGATGTCCTATAGTAATATCGTCTACATGTGCTTTACTTTCAAAATATATACCACTATTTCTTTTACTTGGTTCTAGTTTTAAAACAACTTCAGCATAATGTTTAAGTGGTTCAAAATGACCTATTCCAATAGCTGTAGATTTTATACTTTCCTTATATAGAATTTCACATGGACCAAAATCTACTTCTACACTAAATCTATCATAGACAATCTTTTTTAAAATTTCCAATTGCATTTTACCCATTACACTAATCTGAATTTCTTTTAATTCTTCATTGTATAAAATATTTAATGAAGGTTCTTCATTTTCTAAAATTTTAAAATAATTATATATATCTTTAATGTTAAGATTTTCAGCAAATATAACTTTACTACTTAATGTTGGTATGATATGAAAATTATTATCATTTACTATTTTAAAATCATCCTCATTATTATATGAAACTAACTGCTGACCAACATTTATCTTACCTAATCCTTTTACAGCTACTATTTCACCTGCATCAGCAATATCTTTTTTTGTAAATTTCTCTCCATTATATACTCTTATTTCGTTTATTTTGTCCCTTACTACTTCATTATTGTATTTATATGATACTTCATCTTTAACTTTTAGTTGTCCTTGTAACAATTTAATTAAAGTTAATTTTTGATTATTTTCTTCATATTTAATTTTATAAACCTTACCTACAAAATTATCTTCTTTTTTATAGTTAGTAATAGTTAGTTTGTCTAAAATCTCCAAAAGAATATCTATATTTTCATCAAGTAAAGCAGATCCAAATACACATGGAAATACTTTTAATTCTTTAATTAATTTTATAAGATATTTTATCCATAAATCATAGTTATATTTTTCTTCAAAGAATAGTTCTAATAATTCCTCATCTTTTTCAGATATAAATTCTATCAATTCATTACTCATTTCATCTTTTAATTCATTTGTAAAATCAAAAATATTTTTGCTTAAATTCTCTTGTAAATCTTCTATTATATCCTGTTTATTAGTAATTTCCCTATCCATTTTATTAATAAATATAAATGTAGGAATATTGTTTTCTCTAAGCAGATTAAATATGGTTTCACTATGAGACTGAACTTTTTCCACTCCACTAATTATAAGTATAGCATAGTCTAACATTTTCAAACTTCGTTCCATTTCTGTACTAAAATCTACATGCCCTGGAGTATCTATTAAATAGTAGTTAGAATTATTATAAGAAAACTTCCCTTCCTTGGAGAATATGGTAATACCTCTTTGTCTTTCTATATCGTAACTATCAAAATAAGAATCTTTATGATCTACTCTTCCTCTTTTTCGTATAGATTTTGTATGATAAAGTATTTGTTCACATAAAGTAGTTTTTCCACTATCAACATGGGCCAAAATACCAATTACTTTGTTCATATTCCACCTCATTATCCAACAAATTTATAAATAAATATTACCATAATAATATATATTTAGTAAAATGAAAGAATGAGCATCCATAAAATATACATTCTCAAAGTATTTTTATTTATATTTAATAGAAAAAACATTAAAACTCTGCTAAAATAATTGACTTTATCATCATAATTAGATATTATATTTATACGATATTCATTATCATTTGCTAATGAATAATAATTGATATATAGTATCAATATTTTAGAACACTTCTATTTCATTGATACACTTATGATTAATATAATTCTAGGAGTTGGATGACTTATGATTAATATAAACTGCATTGCTGAAACATTTTATAATTGTTGCAATATTCCAATAAAGGTCATATGTAAAAATATTGATAAAATTTATACCTATGGATATAACGAGCATATTAGTAACATGTATCCTCATGATCTTATAAAAGATGCTCTATGTAAAAATAAAAATAAGAGTTTTAAGTTATCTATTGATAGCGATACCCATTATTTAATATTAAAAGAATGTAATGTTCATTTTATTTTAGGTCCAATTACAACTAATTGTGATCATAAAGATAGTTTAATACCATATAAACCAATAAATTGTTTTACTTATATAGAAGACTTATTATCTAGCATAATTTGTGACAGTCTTAATTATAATCTTAGTTTTAAATCTTATAATACTTATGTAAAGAAATCAATAGAGTATATACATAAAAACTATAATAAGGACATTAACATTGATATTTTATGTGATTATTTAAAAATAAACAAATCTTACTTTTGTAATTTATTTAAGAAAACTACAGGAGAAAACTTCTCTTATTTTCTGAATCTTTTTAGAATAGAAAAAAGTAAAATACTTTTAGCAACTACAAATTTATCATTACTCGATATAGCTCTTGAAGTTGGATATAACAATCAAAATTATTTTACAATTGTATTTAAAAAAATTACAAATCAAACTCCATCTCAATATAGAAAAAAATTTACTGAAGTTGATAACAAAATCTAAGTATATAATTTATTACTTAAGAATATAATCTATAAATATTTCATTTATATTTTATCTATGTTTTTAATTTTATTAAAATATATAATATGTAAAGACGTTGATTTTTCAACGTCTTTACATATTATATTCGAATACTTATAAAGTAAAGGAGGTAATCATGTATACCTTAGATTTAGACATAATTACTACTTTTATTCTCACCATATCATTATATCTATTTGGCAACTTTCTTACTAATAAAATTTACATACTAAATAAATTTTGTATTCCTTCTCCTGTAGCAGGAGGACTATTTTTTTCACTTTTAGCTTTTATATTAAAATATTTTAATGTACTTGAAATTAATATGAATACAACACTTATGCCTTACTTTATGTCATTTTTCTTTACTATAGTAGGACTTGGTGTAAGTTTCTCATTATTAAAAAAAGGTGGAAAAACCTTGATTATATACTGGTTTATATGCGCTTTTCTTGGATTTTCACAAAATATTATTACGATTATTTTATCTAAAATTATAAATATAGATCCACTTTTAGCTTTGATGTGTGGTAGCATTTCAATGGAAGGTGGACATGGATATTCTCTTGCCTTTGGTACCACATTAGAAAATATTGGAGTAAGCAATGCTTGTAGCGTAGGGTTTGCCGCTGCTACTTTAGGTCTTATAATGGGAGGTATTATAGGAGGTCCTGTAGCTAAATTTTTAATTGAAAAATATAAACTAAAAACCTCTATTACTACATACTCTATACAAAAAAGTAAATCTGACAATAAAAAATCATCATCAATTTTAAGTACAAGTGACAGCATTTTTTTTGAGCAGGTTTTAGTAGTTTTAATCTGTATGACTTTAGGCGATATGTTAGCTAAAATATTAAATATTTCTTTTGGTATAGTAGTACCAGGTATAGTTGGATGTATTTTTACAGCTGTAATTTTTCGAAATGTTAATGATAAAATTAAGATTATAAAACTTGATTTTAATTTATTAAATTTTTTACAAGACTTATCACTTGGAATGTTTTTGACTATGGCTCTTATGAGCATAGATTTCTTTACACTATCTAGTTTATTTGGACCTATACTATTAATAGTTTTATCTCAAGTAGTATTTATTATCATATATTCTTCAACTATTTGTTTTAAACTTTTAGGTAAAAATTATGATGCAGCAGTTATGATTAGTGGATTATTAGGTCATGGTCTTGGTGCAACGCCTAATGCTTTGGCAAATATGAATTCTGTAACACATAAATATGGAGACTCAGTCAATGCTTTTATAGTAGTTCCTTTGGTAGCCGCCTTCTTACTTGATATTTTTAGTATGCCATGTATTTTATTTTTCATTAATTTATTATCATAGAAATAAATATTAATTTTCAGATTTGTATTAAATTTATAAAATTTATCATAATAATAAAAGAAGAAAAATATTAAACAATCCAAGGAGGCTTATTATGGATAGTAATTTAAATTGCTTAGTATCCAATTGTTCATATAATAAAACTGGATATTGCTATGCTTCTCATATAAAAGTTGAAGGTTTCGAAGCTACTGTCACTCCAGAGACTTATTGCGAAAGTTTTGTAGATAAATCAAATGCTAATTTTACAAGTTCCACATCACCTGATAATTTAACAAACACTCAAAATATATCTTGTAGTGCAAAAAATTGTACATATAATATCCAAGGTGCATGTAATGCCAATCATGTTCTTATTAATTTAAAAAATGCAGTTTGTGATACTTTTAGATTGAAACATTAATTTCATACTATTATAAAAAAGAGAGTTGTAACTCTCTTTTTTATTACTAATTATTTAATTATGAAAATCTTTTATTGATTTAATCATTTTTTCTTTTATACTATTTGCCAACTCAACAGTTTTTATTTTAGAATTTTCTATATGGTCATATATAGGATCTAAGAATTCTACTTCTACATTTTGTGAAGATATTTTACCAATAGGTTGGTATCCTTCATATGTTGATCTTGAATTTTTTATTACCATAGGAACAATAGGGCAATTAGCTTTATAAGCTATTTTTAATGATCCAGGTTTAAAATCACCAATCAATGAATTAGGATCTTTTACCCATGTTAAATCACCCTCTGGAAAAATTGCCATACTTTGCCCTTCTTTAATTATTTCAGAAGCTTTTATTATACTTTTTATTCCTTCTCTATTATTTTCTCTATTTATGTATACACATTTCATTAATTTTAGCCATCCACTTACCAGTGGAATATGCCTCCAAGTTGGTACATCTGCAATTACTATACCTACTGGTTTAGTAACATTGGCTGCTAATATATAGCTATCAAGCATACTTGAATGATTAGCTACAAATAATACTTCTTCGTCTGGAACTTTATCTTTTCCTATAACATTAACTTTTATATTTACCAAATTTAATGATCTGTTAGTATGATTACGTACAAACTTATACTTTTCTCCATTACTATACTTTTCTTCATTAAATTTATATTTCATTAGTTTAGGTATAGAAAGTATAAATCCTATAATTTGAAATATGGCAAATTTTATATAATTAAACAATTATTACAACTCCTTACAATAATATTTTAACAACTTATTCTAACATACTTTTAAATTTTTTTTAAGTATTTATATTTTGTTATAAAATAACTCATATTATGAATATAAATTAGAATATAGACAAAGTTTTTCTTTAAGAGGGAGGATTAATATGGCCGATACTATAAAAAGTAACAATGAAAGGTTTGTTATCATTAATATACATTCACATACAGGAGATAAAATTAAATTAAATTTACCAATTGAGTTTGTAAAAAGACTTATAAAAAATAACTCTTTGGATTTCTTTATATTTGAAGAAGAAATAGTCGATACTAAAAAATTGTCTAAATCATTATTAGATTCTTTTAAATATAATTTAATTGGTGAAATCGTTAATATGGAAAGATACAACGGGGATATAATAAATATAAAAATTCAATAATAAAAAAGTTGCCTTTATTTAGGCAACTTTTTTATTACTCATTTTGCTATTCAGCTTCAACACGATTAGCTATATTACATGAATGGTCTGAAACTCTTTCTAGATTCGTTAATAAATCTAAGAATAGTACCCCAGAGTCTATTGTACATTTTCCATTATTTAATCTTTCCATATGAGTCTTTTTATATAATTTTTCAAGAGCATCTACTTCGTCTTCTCTTGCATATATACCTGCTGCCATTTCTTTATTATTTTCTTCTAAACATTTTAATGATTCAATAAAGTTTGTAGAAACTTTACCGTATATATTTTTCATTTCTTCCATTGCCTTCTCTGAGAAAGATAAATCTTTTTCAATTGCAATTCTTGATAATTCAGATATATTTTCAGCATGATCTGATACTCTTTCGATATCATTTACTGTATTGAATAATAAATCTACTTTATTTCTTTCATCATCATTTAGAGGAGATTTTGAAAGTTGTAATAAATAATTTAGTATATCTTTTTGTAAAGCATTTACAGTCTCTTCATATTTTACTGTTTGTTCTACATCTGCATTTGATTTTTTAATTAAAGAGTTCATTGAAGTTTCTAAAGCTTTATTAGCTTTATTACCCATTCTTATAACTTCTTTTACAGTATTTCCTAATGCTATAGATGGTGTTTGTAGTATTCTTTCATCTAAATATTTAGTGCCTATTGTCGCTTCACTTTCTTCTTCTGTTATTGGCATAATTTTAGTTACGAATTTAACTATATATTTTGCAAATGGTAATAAAATTATGACATTTACTACGTTAAACATTGTATGAGCATTTGCTATTTGTCTTGCTGTATCGTTTGGATCTAAATATGTTACAAATTTAGTTATTGGTATATTTAATATTAATATAAATATTATTGTTCCTAATACATTAAAAGTTAAATGCATAGTTGCAGCACGTTTAGCGTTTCTTGATGCACCTATACTTGATATTAGTGAAGTTACACAAGTACCTATATTATCACCATATAATATTGGTAGTGCTGCAGATAAAGGAATTAATCCTTCTGAAGCTAATGCTATTAACATCCCCATTGAAGCACTTGAACTTTGTACTATACCTGTTATTAAGAAACCTGCAAGTACTCCAAGAATTTGATGTTCTCCAAAGTATACTAATGCATCTCTAAATCCTTGATACTCTGATAAAGGCTTAACTGCATCTTTCATAAATTCCATACCAGTAAATAACATACCAAATCCTAAAAGAATTAAAGCAAATTCTTTAGTTTTTTGTTTTTTACTAAATAAATAGAATATAATACCTACACCTAAAGCTACTGGTGCAATAGCTTCTAATTTAAATGATACTATTTGAGCCGTAACAGTTGTTCCTATGTTAGCTCCCATTATTACACCAATTGCTTGACCTAATGTCATTATTCCTGCATTTACAAAACCTACAATCATAACTGTAGCTGCACTAGAACTTTGAATAATTGCTGTAACTACTGTACCTACTATAACTCCCATAACTACATTACTTGTAAGTTTCTCTACTATTTTTTTTAATTTCTCTCCTGCTGCCTTTTGCAGACCTTCAGCCATTAAATTCATTCCATATAAGAATAAACCAAGACCACCTAAAATACCTATTGCTATTTCCATTTTTTCCTCCTTAAAATGTTGCTAATGAAACTATTTGTATTCCATATATTATTTTTATGTAATATATTGTTATTTATATTTAACACAAATTTAGTATTATCCTTGTCAAATGTAAAAACTTATCAACTATTGCTATAATATAATATTTTTTTATAGATTTGGTTAAGAAATAGTTAAATGAATGTTAAGATAATGTTAAATAAAAAAATATAATTATATTTTATTTTTTACATTTATAATCAAATTATTATAAATTTTTTTATATACTTCTAATTTATATACTTTTAAAATAATAATAACTATGCTATATATTTATTTAGGGGTGAAAAAATGGATAGACTTTTAGAATTAATTAATAGAAAATTTTTAAAAGATAGAGAGCTCTTGGAGTTAGAAGATAATGATTATGTTATCTCTTTAGAATATTTAAGACCACATAATGCGCATTATAAAGAATATTTAGTTATAATTGATAATAATGGTACACAAGAAGAATATATCGTTTGTTGTAAATTTAAATAAAGTATTGAATTTATCTTAATAAATAGAAACAACCAGTAAAGTGTTATTTTACTGGTTGTTTCTATTTTAATAATTTTTATTGTAAGATGAGTACTTTACAATTTTCATAAATATAAAGTTCAAATAATTTTTATATAATTAAATTGATGTATAAGTCCTAGGTCTTTCAAGTAATATTTCTTTTATTATTTCTTTGAACATTATTGGTTTATGTAAAAATTGTTTTATATCAATATCTTCTTCTCCATGTAGACAAAGTCTTACGTATCCATCATGAGTTATTCTAATTCTATTGCTGTTTTTGAAAAAAGAATTACTTATAGAGCTAATTACACCTATTCTTCCTTTTAAGTTTCTCATTGTATAATATTTAGCTATGGAATTAAAATCAGATTCTATAGGCTCTATACCATCAATACTTTCTATTAATGATTTTGTATTAATATAACTTGTTCTATATAATTCCTTTGCATATCCAGATGGTCTCAATTCTACAAACCTTACATCAACAGGGAAATTTTTAGCTAGTTGTATAAAATCAAAAACTTCATCATCATTAAAACTTTCAATTAATGTACAGTTAATTTTTACAGGAATTTTTAATCTTAAACAAGTATTAAAAGTATTTAATACTTCATTTAAATTTCCACCTCTAGTAACACCTCTATATCTGTACTCCTTTAAAGAGTCTATACTTATGTTTACGCTATCAATGCCACTTTCTTTTAGCTCTAATGCTCTTTCACAAAAATTATGACCATTTGTAGTTATAGAGACATCTTCTATATTACAGATATGCTTAGCATAATATATTAACTCACTAAGTCTTCCATATAAAAGAGGCTCACCACCATCAAATTTTATTTTTTTTATACCAAGTTCTGCAAAGTTTTTTATTATAAATTTATAATCATCAAAACTAAGTATGTCATTTATATATTCTTCTTCAAATTTTTCATCCTCATCCATACAGTAAACGCACCTTAAATTACATTTATCCGTAAGAGAGATTCTAATATAATTAATATCACTTAAACAGCTGTCTTTCATTTAGTTACCCTCTTTACTTATAAATTTTTATTTATCTATGTAATAATATAATATTACTTAAAATGAATTAATTCAAATATTTTCATAAAAAATAGCATAAAGATATAAATATTTCATGCTATTTATCAATAATAACTATTTTAGACTATCACACTAACAAAATTCCTGCCCGTAATACAGATAGTATCAAAATATATATAATTACTTAACATATTTAATTTTATCATAAATTCTAAATATATACCATATTATTACAATCACTGTACATACATTTGTAATTAATATAAAGTGAAAAAGTATAAGCAATTAAGCTTATACTTTTTCACTTTATATTAAATTTTATACAGTACCCTTTAAACCTATATCTTCTGCTACACTTCTCATTCCTTCTATAGTTTGCTCTATTATCCCTTCTAAAGACTTATCTAACATATCACATCCATTTTTTATAACATCTCTATTTACTCCTGCTGCAAAACCACTAGATTTAAATTTTTTCTTAACTGACTTTACATTTAAATCTAAAACGCTTTTAGATGGCCTCATTATTGCTGTTGCATTTATAAGGCCAGTCAATTCATCAATAGTATATAATACTTTCTCTAAATTGCTCTCTGGCTTGACATCATTTACTAATCCATAACCATGACTTATTACCCCTCGAATTAATTCTTCATCTAGTTCTTTTTCTTTCATAATTTCAATAACTTTTTTACAATGTTGCTCTGGATACATTTCATAATCTAAATCATGTAATAAGCCAACTATTCCCCATTTTTCACAATCTTCATTATATAGTGTGGCAAAGTGTCTCATAGTACCTTCTACTGCAAGTGCATGATTTAGAAGATGGGGATCTTGATTATATTCTTTTAAAAGATCCCAAGCTTCTTCTCTTGTTGGATACATAAATTACTCCTCCTAAATAAAATGATATTTTTTATAGTTGTAATACTTCTCTTGATTATTACACTTATATTTTTATTATTAATTATTTGAAATTTTTTCAAATAAAAAAAATGCATATTTATATCTCAATTACAAATTATATTAATGAAACAAATATTAATTCAAAGGAGACTTAAAAATGGCTAAAAAAGCAAATAACAAAAATCAAATGAAAAATCAAATGGAAAACAAAAACAATTGTAATCAACTAAATAATAAAATGGAAAACAATAATTGCTCAAATGAAAGTAACAACTGCAATAATTGTAGATAATAATTAAATGTTTTATACTAACAGATAATTAAAAAGATAAGCACACATTAATTTTACATATATTGTGTGCTTATTGTGTTTTTCACAGTTGTAGTTCCTTGTTCTTTAGCCTTCAGGTCTTTATTTTATTAACAATAATAGTAGTACATTATATATACATTTTCAATAATTAATTGAATTTTCACAATATATTTTATATTATTATAATTATTTTATTTAATTTTAATATTTTAAAGATTTTAATATATTATCCATTTCACCAGTAGCTTTTTCTATGGCAGCTTCTCTTTCTTTGTCAGTAGTTCCTGTTGAGTCTATTAATAGTTCTTTAACTTTTTTTATTCCTATAAATTTAGCAATAAATTTTATATAATTAACACCCATATTTAAAATTGGCTTTGCATAAATAGGTATTTTTCCACCACTAGATTGAATGTATACTAAACTTCTATCAAAATCATTAAGTAATCCCTTAGGTTTTTTATTTTCAAAACTTATAGTTTTTTTATCTTGTATTATACAATCAAAATATTCCTTAAGTGGCGCCGGAAAAGATAAACTCCACATAGGAGCAGCTATGACATATATTCTGGCACTTATAAACTGGTCACATAATTGATTAATCTTTTCTATTTCTTTCTTTGATCTATCATCCAATTGATTTAATGCTTCTTTTTCAACTAAAGCATTTTTACCTGCAAAATATTCATATTGTAATCTTGGTATATGATCTTTATATAAATCTACTTGTTCAACTTCAAAATCAGGATTCTTTTCTATAAACTTTTGTATAAATAGCCTTGCTACAGTTTTACTGGATGAAAGCTTCTCTGGTTTAGAATTTACAGTAATATATAATAATTTTTTCTTCATAATTCACCTCTGATAAATAATAATATTATTATTATTTGCTAAATATTACATATTATTCTAATTAAATCTAATTTATGTACTAAAAACTTATCTTATTTATAACCTATACTAGGACTAGTTATTTCAAACTCCTGGCAAAAAAGTCTATTTCTCCACCAATAAAATATACTTTCTGTTAATAAAAAATTCACTTCGTTTAAGCCACTGTGTTGGCGCTCATCTTCATGTCGCCAACGACTGAGTCCGTATCTCAAATTTATCTGTTGAAATTATAAATTATTCACAATTCACATAATTTATAATCCCTCAAAATATAAAAAAGATATATCAAAATAAACTTAAGTAAGTTTATTAATGATATACCTTTTACTATCTTTTTCTCCATTTAGCACTTCTACCTTTTGCTACTACTTCTATTTTTCCATTCTTTCTTAAATTATTAAACACTCTATTAATTGTAGGCTCTGGAATATCAGGACATAAATCTCTTATATCATCTTTTGTAAAATATCCTAAAGTTGAATTAATAATCTTTTCTATTCTTCTAGTTTTAGTTTCTTTTTTATTCCCTGTTAGATTCATTTCATCAGTTAGTCTTTCATAAGCCTTTAATATAGAATCCAGGAAGTATTCTAGCCATTTATTGATACTATATTTATCACTTCCACTGTTACCATACTTATTAAAAAGAGCTTTAAAATATAATTGATTTTCATCATCATATATTTTTCCTAGGCTAGCAAATATTCCTACTTCATAACCACTTTTATTTAAAAGAAGTAAAGTTAAAATCTTTGCCATTTTTATATTCTCTTCATAAAAAGGCGATATTCGTATAAAATCTATTATAAATGTTGCTATAATTATTAATGGCTCTATTTCTTCTGAATTTATTAATTTATAATAATTTGAACATAGTCTTTCTATATAATTCTCTATATTTCCTACCATATCTTTATTTCTTATAAAATCGTTATCATAATCTCTATAAAGAAAAGAATCTATATTTGATGCACAGGTATCAATACTTCTGTATCTACCACCTCTTATTTTAGAATATCTATGTAAGTAACCATGAAGTTCCAAAATAGTTTGTGAGCATATTTTTGTATCCTCATAGGCACTATTTACTGTTTTTATGACATCTCTAAATTCAACTACATTAATATCTTCTCTCGTGCTAGGAGATATCTCATTATTAATTAAACAAATTAATCTTTCACTTCCACCTGAAAAACTATCTATATATGTATCATATACAAATTTCAAAATTGCATCATCATTCATTGATATAACAATATTTTTAGGTTGATTTTTATAAATAATTTGTTCCCCTTTATATTCATTAATCTTGCACAACTTTCTTATATTGCTCATTTCAATACACACACTGGATATATTTTCATCCATAATATAATTCATAGTATCACTCCAAGCCCCTTTAATATACTATATTATTAATATATCATCTATTTTTGTAATAATTAAATTTTAGCATAGTTTAGTACTATCGACAATTATTTATAAGTTATTTAAGTTTTTTAAACTTTTTTTATTATAAAAATCACCTTACTAAGACTAATTCTAGTCAAAGTAAGGTAATTTTTAATTATTATAGTATTTTTTTATCATAAACTTCAACTAAAGATACATTTTCTACTCTTTTATAAATTATATCTTTGTCTGTAGTATAAAATTCTTTTTCTTTCATTCTATTAAAATAAATACTTCCTGCAAATGTAAATCTCTTTTTATGACCATTTTCTTTGTGCATTTCTATATTAGAATAATTAATAAAATCTCCAATTAATAAAGTCTCTGGTAATTCTAATAAATCCATATCAGCTAAATATCTAGCTGCATTATGACCTGCTAAACTTCCAGTACATATTGCTTCTGTATGACCTACATAAAATCCCGATTTTTCTCCTCCAACAAATAAATTACTCATTCCCTCCGCTCTCATATAATTATCTCTTGGAGAAACAGCCATATATCTTATAGAGTTTGCCTTTCCACCTGAATATGGATCAACTATGCATGCATTTTCAAATCCAGGAACACTTCTAAGTTTTTCAAGTTCAAAAAACGGTGACATTAATTTTGCATGACCTGTATCTAGAAGAATTATATTTTCGCTAAACTCATGTAATGCATACTGTTGACAGATTTTTATATCTAGTTTTTTTTCATTTCTAAGTTCTTTTTGAAGAGGAATTACAGCAAATCCATTTTCTCTTAATTCTTTTTGTATATCTTCACTAAGACTTTCTTTTAATAGTTTCATTGACCCACTAAAAGCGCCGAAATCACCGTTATTCCTCTCACCAATCATATCTTCTACTCCGCATCTTTCAGTTATACTCACCCTACCACCAAAAGATGGACATCTTAATACACACATAGCACATCCATTTCCATAATTAGAACAGTTTCCCATTGGCCCAGAAGAACCTTTAGTATCTACAAAGATAGATCCTTCTATTTTTTCTCAACTTTCTAAAATCACAGATTTTAATATATCTTTCTAGAACTCCACTTCAACTACTCTACTCATTATTCTAATTTCAATACCAATATC
>NZ_JAGHFM010000050.1 GCF_017888745.1 Terrisporobacter sp.
TTATTATAGCAAAGAGGATACACCTGTTCCCATTCCGAACACAGAAGTTAAGCTCTTGAGCGGCGATGGTACTTGGGGGGAAGCCCCCTGGGAGAGTAGCACGTAGCCACGTAATCTTTTTTTATTGCGTAAAAAATAAACTATATATTTTTATATCTATTATTTTTCATTTTTATTTATAATTTACTATTACAAATTATAAATAAAAAGCTATGAATGTGGAAACCTTAAATAATAATACTGTAATTTGTAGGAGGAAACAACATGGATAATATGGTAGATATGAGAAATAAGAAAGAAAATGGGAATTATGATCTTACATTAGAAATAGGCGATAAAACTTATTTTAATTTTTATGATTCTATAAATACAAAAGCTGCAGAAGAAGTAGTTAGAGATTATCTTTTTAATAATGATGACGATGCAGATTATAAAAATGTAAAGATAGGTCATAATTTAAATAGACATATTGTTAAAATAACAGCTGAATTAGATTATCTTAATGGAGAGCATAAGGATTACAAATATAGAGGAACTATGTAATACACACAAATATAACTTTTTTAAAAATAATAATAAATTTAAAAAAAATTTTAAAAAAAGTGTTGACGTATTACGACAAAATATGATATAGTATTACTTGTCCGAGAGAGAAAGAAACGGACAAGTAATAATTAGCTGGTATGGCTCAATTGGTAGAGCAGCTGACTTGTAATCAGCAGGTTGTAGGTTCGAGTCCTATTACCAGCTCCATAAATGGCTCATTGGTCAAGCGGTCAAGACACCGCCCTTTCACGGCGGTAACAGGGGTTCGATTCCCCTATGAGTCACCATGCGGGTGTAGCTCAATGGTAGAGTTCCGGCCTTCCAAGCCGGCTGTGAGGGTTCGATCCCCTTCACCCGCTCCATTTAAATAATTATTTTGGGACCATAGCTCAGCTGGGAGAGCACCTGCCTTACAAGCAGGGGGTCACAGGTTCGAGCCCTGTTGGTCCCACCATTAAATAGATAATGCGGCCTGGTAGTTCAGTTGGTTAGAATGCCAGCCTGTCACGCTGGAGGTCGAGGGTTCGAGCCCCTTCCAGGTCGCCAAATATGACTCATTAGCTCAGTCGGTAGAGCACTTGACTTTTAATCAAGGTGTCCGGAGTTCGAATCTCCGATGGGTCACCAATATAGTAAAAAACCATGTGTAGATTATACTACATATGGTTTTTTTTATGTATTTCTAATATTTGATTGTTGATAAAATTATTATTGATTATAAGATAAATATAAGAATTATAATGATTAAGATAACACTATATATTCTATACTTTAAATTAAATTGAAAATGGGTAATATATAAGTAAATAAATTTTATAATAAAAACTAGGAATGAAGAAATAATAGGATTATTATGGTATAATTAAAACTGTAATTATACGGAACGGATGTTCTAAAGGAGTGAGATATATGGATTTTGAAATTCAATCAGCTTTTAAGCCTACAGGGGATCAGCCAGAAGCAATAAAAAAGATTGTAACAGGAATAAATAATGATGAAAAATTTCAAACCCTATTAGGGGTAACAGGTTCAGGAAAAACTTTTACTATGGCAAATATAATTAGAGAAGTTAAAAAACCTACATTGATACTTGCACATAATAAAACTTTAGCTGCTCAATTATATAGTGAGTTTAAAGAATTTTTTCCGAATAATGCAGTTGAATATTTTGTAAGTTATTATGATTATTATCAGCCAGAAGCATATGTAGCTCATAGTGATACCTACATAGAGAAGGATGCAAGCATAAATGATGAAATAGATAAATTAAGACACTCTGCTACTGCATCTATTTTAGAGAGAGAAGATGTAGTAGTAGTATCATCTGTTTCTTGTATATATGGTATAGGGGATCCTGATGATTATAAAAAGCTAATGTTATCTATCAGGGTAGGAATGGAAATAGATAGAGATACCCTTATAAAGAAATTAGTAGAAATACAATATGAAAGAAATGATATTAATTTTATCAGAGGAACCTTTAGAGTTAGAGGAGACATATTAGAATTGTTCCCTGCTAGTGATGATGAGAAAGCTATAAGAATAGAATTCTTCGGAGATGAAATAGATAGAATAGTTGAAATAGACTATGTTACTGGTAAAATATTAGGAACAAGAAATCATATTGCTGTATTTCCTGCATCTCACTATGTTACTACTCCAGAAAAAGTCGCACATGCAGTTGATGAGATAGAAAAAGAGTTGGCGGAAAGAGTAGAGTATTTCAAAAATAATGATAAATTATTAGAAGCACAAAGAATAGAACAAAGAACTAAGTATGATATAGAGATGCTTAGTGAAATTGGTACTTGCCAAGGCATAGAAAACTATTCTAGACATATAACAGGAAGGGAAGAAGGAGAAAAACCGTACACACTAATGAGTTTCTTCCCAAAAGACTTTTTATTAATAGTTGATGAATCTCATGTTACAATACCTCAGGTTAGAGGAATGTATGCAGGTGACCGCTCTAGAAAGAAATCATTAATAGATAATGGATTTAGATTACCATCGGCTTACGATAATAGACCTTTAAATTTCTCCGAATTTGAAGAAAATATAAATCAAGTTTTATTTGTATCTGCTACACCAGGTCCTTACGAAATAGAACACTCAACTACTGTTGCAGAGCAGATAATAAGACCAACAGGATTACTTGATCCAATAATAGAGGTTAGACCTATTGAAAATCAGATAGATAATTTAGTAGGTGAAATAAATCAAGTTATTGAGACAAAGGAAAGGGTATTAATTACTACATTAACTAAAAAAATGAGTGAAGATTTAACTAATTACTTAAAAGAAATAGGAATTAAGGTCAAATATCTACACTCTGATATAGATACATTAGAAAGAACAGAAATAATTAGAGACTTAAGATTAGGTAAATTTGATGTATTAGTAGGTATAAACTTACTTAGAGAAGGTTTAGATATACCAGAAGTTTCTTTAGTTGCAATACTAGATGCTGACAAAGAAGGATTTTTAAGATCTGAAACTTCACTAATACAAACTGTAGGACGTGCTGCAAGGAACTCAGAAGGTAGGGTAATAATGTATGCAGATAAAATAACACGTTCTATGGCAGCTACAATAGAAGAGACAAAAAGAAGAAGAGAAATACAATCTCAATATAATGAGGAGCATGGTATTACACCAAAAACTATTGTCAAAGAAGTTAGGGATAGTATTGAGACTTTAAAACCAGCTGATGAAGAAGTTATATTTGGAGTTAGCGAAAATGAAAGTACTTATGATATTAAGAGCACTATAGAATCATTACAACAAGAAATGATGGAGGCTGCACAGAATTTACAATTTGAAAGAGCTGCACAATTAAGAGATAAGATAAAAGAATTAGAAGAAAGGATAAAAAATTAATGGAGGATAAAATCATTATAAAAGGTGCTAAAGAGCATAACCTAAAAAATGTAAATTTAGAGCTTCCTAGAAACAAGTTTATTGTTTTCACAGGGTTATCAGGTTCCGGGAAATCATCTTTAGCTTTTGATACTATATATGCAGAAGGTCAAAGAAGGTATGTAGAAAGCTTATCAGCTTATGCTAGACAGTTTTTAGGGCAAATGGAAAAACCAAATGTTGAATATATAGAAGGACTATCACCAGCCATATCTATTGACCAAAAGACAACTTCTAGAAATCCACGTTCAACAGTTGGTACAGTTACGGAAATTTATGATTATTTAAGATTATTGTTTGCTAGAGTAGGAGATGTACATTGTCCTACATGTGGAAAAGAAATTAGTCAAATGACTATACAAGAAATAGTAGACAAGATGCTGGAGTTCCCAGAAAGGACTAAAGTTCAAATATTATCTCCTATTGTAAGAGGACAAAAAGGTACTCATAAAAAAGTTATAGAAAATATAACGAAGGAAGGCTTTGTTAGAATTAGGGTAAATGGAGAAAATTATGAAGTAACAGATGAAATTGATTTAAATAAAAATAAAAAACATAATATAGATGTTGTTGTAGACAGGATAGTTATTAAAGATGGTATAGAAGGTAGATTAGCTGATTCTATTGAAACAGCTGTAAAATTATCAGATGGGCTGGTTATAGCTCAAATAATAGATGGAGAAGAAATATTATATTCAACTAAATTTGCGTGTCCAGAACATGGAATAGGAATAGAAGAATTATCTCCAAGAATGTTCTCATTTAATGCTCCTTTTGGTGCCTGTGATGTATGTAAAGGTTTGGGGGAAAGTAGAGAAGTAGATCCAGACCTTGTTATACCAAATAAAGATTTAAGTATTAAACAAGGTGCTATAGCAGCGTGGGGAAGTGTGAGTACAAGTGATGATACTTATTATAGTAAAATGGTTCAAAGTTTAGCTGAACATTATAATGTATCTTTAGATACTCCATTTAAAGACTTACCAGAAGACTTTGTCCAAGAGCTACTTTATGGTGAAAATAATATCACTGTAGAATTTATTTTTGACTCAAAATTTGGAGGAAGAAGACATTATAAAGCTCCATTTGAAGGTGTTATAGTAAATCTTGAAAGAAGATATAGAGAAACAAATTCAGAATACTCAAGAGAAAAAATAGAAGAATATATGGCAGAAACACCTTGTCCAAAATGTAAGGGTTCAAGACTTAGAAAAGAAGTCTTGTCTGTACTAATTGGAGGAAAAAATATAATAGAAGTTACGGATTTATCTGTAAAAGAGTTATTGAATTTTATGGGAAGCTTAGAGTTAAGTGAAAAAAATAAATTTATAGCTCATGAAATATTAAAAGAAATAAATGAAAGATCATCTTTCTTAAGAGATGTAGGTTTAGAGTACTTAACATTATCTAGAAAAGCAGGAACTCTATCAGGAGGAGAGGCACAAAGGATAAGGCTTGCTACTCAAATTGGTTCTGCTCTTGTCGGAGTTTTATATGTACTTGATGAACCTAGTATAGGTCTTCATCAAAGAGATAATGAAAAACTAATAGGTACGTTAAGACATTTAACAGACTTAGGTAATACTTTAATAGTTGTTGAACATGATGAAGATACTATGAGGGAAGCTGACTATGTAGTAGATATAGGTCCTGGTGCAGGTGTTCATGGTGGAGAAATTGTGGCACAAGGTACATTAGATGAAATATTAGAAAATCCTAATTCAATGACAGGACTGTATTTAAGTGGAAGAAAAGTCATTGAAATACCTAAACATATAAGAGAGGGCAACGGTAATTTTATAGAGATTATTGGTGCTACTGAAAATAACCTAAAGAATGTAGATGTTAAGTTACCTTTAGGAAAATTCATATGTATAACTGGTGTATCTGGTTCAGGAAAAAGTTCATTAATTAACTCTATACTGTATAAAGGTGTTGCAAGTAAAGTTAATAAACTTAGAGAAAGGCCAGGAAAACATAAAGAAATAAAAGGAATAGAAAATATTGATAAAATAATAAATATAGATCAAAGTCCAATAGGAAGGACTCCTAGATCAAATCCTGCCACATATACAGGAGTATTTGATCAAATAAGAGATTTATTCGCAACTACTAATGAAGCTAAGGCAAGAGGATATAAAAAAGGTAGATTTAGTTTTAATGTAAAAGGTGGAAGATGTGAAGCTTGTAAAGGTGATGGAATTATTAAAATAGAAATGCATTTCTTACCAGATGTTTATGTACCTTGTGAAGTATGTAAAGGTGAAAGATATAATAGAGAAACATTACAAGTTAAATATAAAGATAAAACAATTGCTGATGTGTTAGATATGAATGTGGAAGAAGCACTGGAGTTCTTTGAAAATATACCATCAATAAAAAGAAAGCTTGAAACATTAATGGATGTAGGATTATCTTATATAAAACTTGGACAGCCTTCAACTCAGTTATCAGGAGGAGAAGCTCAAAGAATTAAACTAGCAACAGAATTAAGTAAAAGGCCAACAGGGAAGACATTATATATATTAGATGAGCCGACTACAGGTCTTCATATGGCAGACGTTGATAAATTAATTCATGTACTACAAAAACTTGCTGATACAGGAAATTCAATAGTAGTTATAGAACATAATTTAGATGTTATAAAAACTTGTGACTATATTGTTGACCTAGGTCCTGAAGGTGGAGATAAAGGTGGTACTATAATAGCTACTGGAACTCCAAAAGAAATTTGTAAAGTAAAAGAATCTTATACAGGACAATTCTTAAAAAAATACTTTGAATAATTGAGGAAGTTTATATGAAATGATTAAAACTTCTAGCTTTTATATATGTAAAAGTTAGAAGTTTTATTATAGAATAAATTTTGGGAATAATTTTTATCAATATGATTACCTGAAGGTGGACGAATTTATTTCCTTGGAGTTATGAGCGAATAGAATTTTTATATACATTGATTTCGGAGGAAAAAAGATGTTTGATATACAAGAACAATTAAAAAAACTTCCAGCAGAGCCTGGAGTATATTTAATGAAAGATAAAGATGATAAAATTATATACGTTGGAAAGGCTATATCTTTAAAAAATAGAGTAAGACAATATTTCCAATCATCTAAAAATCATTCTTCAAAAGTCAAATCAATGGTTAAGAATATTAATTCATTTGAATATATAATTACTGACTCAGAACTAGAAGCACTGATTTTAGAATGTAATTTAATCAAAAAGTATAGACCTAAATATAATGTGTTATTAAGGGATGACAAGACATATCCTTATATAAAAGTTACAGTAAATGAAGATTACCCAAGGGTATTAAAGGTAAGGCGAGTATTAAAGGATAAAGCTAAGTATTTCGGGCCATATACTAATGTGGAAGCTGTTAATGACACATTAGAAGTTATAAGGAATATTTATCCAATAAGAACTTGCAGTATAGATATCGAGAGAGCTATAAAAAATAATGTAAGACCATGTTTAAATCTTCATATAAAAAGATGCGTAGGACCATGCACAGGAAATGTATCAAAAGAAGAATATAATAAAATGATAGAAGAGATTTTATTATTTTTATCTGGAAAAGAAGAAAATTTAATAGAAATTTTAAAAGAAAAAATGAATAAATGCGCTATGGAATTTAATTTTGAAGAAGCTGCTATTTATAGAGATAAAATTATAAATATTCAAGAAATGATGCAAAAGCAAAAAATTGATGTTTCAACAGATGATATAAACCAAGATATAATTGCTATGGCTTATAATGATGAAGAAGCATGTGTACAAGCATTCTTTATTAGGCATGGAAAAATAGTTGGAAGAGAACATTTTATATTAGAGGGAGTTATGGATATAACTAAAGAATCTATTCTAGGCTCATTTGTAAAGCAATTTTATATGAATGCAGAATATATTCCAAAAGAAATTATTATTGAATCTCAAATAGAAGATCAGGTAGTATTAGAAGAATGGCTTTCTAATATAAAAGGTCAAAAAGTATCTATTAGAGTACCTCAAAAAGGAGATAAGAAAAGTCTAATTCAAATGGTTAAGAAAAATGCTATGGAATATCTTGAAAAATTCTCTAACTTGAATAAAAGAAAGTATGAGAGAAGTGAAGGTGCATTAATTGAATTAGCTGAAGTAGTAGGATTAGCAGAGCCACCTAGAAGAATTGAATCTTATGATATATCGAATATACAAGGAGTAGACTCCATAGGAGTTATGGTTGTTTTCACAAATGGTATAAAAGATAAAAAAGAATACAGAAGATATAAAATTAAAACTGTGGAAGGTCCTAATGATTATGATTCTATGGCAGAAATACTGGAAAGAAGAATACAAAAAGGCGATTTTGCTGATTTGATTTTGCTGGATGGTGGTAAAGGACAAGTCAGTGCAGTTAAAAAAGTATTTGAGAAGTATGGAATTGATATACCTCTTTGGGGTATGTATAAGGATGATAAGCATAGAACTAAAGGACTAATTAATGCAACTAAAGAAATTGAACTTGATAGAACATCAAATTTATATAGATTTGTTGCAAGTATTCAAGAAGAAGTTCATAATTATGCTATAAGCTATCATAGAAGTTTAAGAAATAAATCATTAACAAAATCTACTTTAGATGATATTCCTGGAGTGGGAGAAAAAAGAAAAAAAGCTTTATTATCTCATTTTAGAAGTATTGAAGAAATTAAAAAGGCTTCAGAGGAAGAATTATCTCAAGTTGAGGGGTTAAACAAAAGTGTTGCAGAGAATATATATAATTATTTTAGAAAGGGAGAATAGTTAATTGAAAGAGACAGCAAAAGATAAAGTATCGATATTACAACTAATAGAAGATTTGAATTTAAAGGTAGTGTATATGCCTGAAGATAGAGAGTATTTTGTAGAATCGGAAGATGTAAATAGAACAGGATTACCTTTGGCAGGATATTTTGAGTACTTTCCTTATGAGAGAATTCAAATAATAGGAAGAACAGAATATACTTATTTTAAAAATATTGATGAGCAAAGAAGATTAGAAATTTTAGATAAGTTTTTTTCTTATGAGGTTCCAGTTTTAATAATTACGAGAGATTTAGATGTAGATGATGATATTATAGAAAAAGCTAGAATGTATAAGAGGGTAGTACTTAGTAGTGATTGTAATACTACTAGATTTATTAATAGATTATCAAATTATTTAGATAATAAGTTAGCTCCTCATGTTACAATTCATGGTGTATTAGTTGATGTATATGGTATAGGTGTTCTTATTAAAGGAGAAAGCAGTATAGGTAAATCTGAAACTGCTTTAGAGCTTATACAAAAAGGTCATAGACTTGTAGCTGATGATGCTGTAGAAATCAGAAAAGTAGATGATAAAAGATTAATGGGTCAAGCACCAGAAATACTAAGACATTATATGGAGATAAGAGGAATAGGTATAATAGATGTAAGAAGTTTATATGGAGTAGGTGCTATCAAAACTCAAAAAATGATAGATTTAGTAATTGAATTAGAAAGCTGGAATCAGCAAAAATATTATGATAGATTAGGTTTAGATAGAGAATATGAAGAAATATTAGGACAAAAAGTTGAAAAGTTAGTTATACCAGTAAAACCAGGAAGAAATACATCTATGATTATAGAGGTGGCAGCAATGAATTATAGACAAAAGGGTATGGGATATGATGCCGCACAAGAATTTACTAAAAAACTATCTCAAGTGATTGATAAATAATAAAAATAAGAAAGGGAGTTATCTATGATTGATAACTCCCTTTAGTTTAGATTTGAGTGTGTGAAAAAAACTCTGTAAATTACAAAATCCAACAGCTTTCTATGATAGTATTAAATTATTATAGGAGGCTGTTTTATTATGGGGAAAAGAAAAGAAAAATTTAGTGAGGGAAAGAAAAA
>NZ_JAGHFM010000326.1 GCF_017888745.1 Terrisporobacter sp.
CAAGTATGGAGATATTAGAAGAATTAGGAGTTGGAAAAACAACAAGGTCATTTACAATTCCTATGGGAGCAACTATAAACATGGATGGTACTGCTATAATGCAAGGCGTTGCAGCTTTATTTATAGCCCAAATATATGGAATTGATTTAGAAATGAATCAAATGATTACAATAGTTTTAACAGCCACATTAGCATCAATAGGTACTGCAGGTGTACCAGGGGTAGGTATGATAATGTTATCTATGGTGCTTACATCAGTAAATCTTCCGTTAGAAGGAATTGGTTTAATAATGGGTGTTGAAAGAATTGTAGATATGTTTAGAACAACTGTAAATGTAATGGGGGATAATGTGTGTACTCTAATAGTAGCCAATAGTGAAAATGACTTTGATAAAGATATGTTTTATGCTGAAGGAACGAAAAAGGTAATAGCATAAAATAACTCTCAATGTATAGTAATAAAAATTGATAATTAAATTTAACTTAAAAGAGATGAGTTTTATAGCTCATCTCTTTGTTATTGTTGACTAAAAATTGGAGAGTATCATAAAATATTACAATGAATAGTTTAAATGAGGATTTATTTTAATTAATATAAATCTTATGTAAATGGAAGGAGTATAAAATGTCAGTTAGCTTAAAGTATTTATATCACGAAGTAATGGAGTATGGTGTAAATTTAATAGCAGGAGAGAAGGGATTAAAAAATCAAGTTAAATGGACTCATATAGCAGAAAATGAGGAAATAGTAGATTTTATACAAGGGAAAGAATTAGTTTTTACAACGGGATTAGCAATGAAAAATGATGAAGACTTACTTAAACTAGTAAAGAAAGCTAATGAGCGAGATGCAAGTGGCCTAATAGTGTTTATTGGAAAATATATAGAAAATATAAGTGACAAAGTAATAGATTACTGTGATAATAGCAATTTTCCTTTATTTACAGTTCCTTGGGGTATGGAAATGTCAGATACAATGAGAAGTTTAACAATAAATATAATAGAATCAGAAAAAACATATATAGAAATATCAAATGCTCTGAAAGATGCTATTTTTCTTCATGAACATAGCGAATTATATATGCCTAGACTTAATAAAGTAGGATTTAAAAATGAATGGAGATATATAGTAACCCTGATGGAATTGGAGTCTAAAGATATTAATGTTTATAGAGTGGAAGAACATACTTCACAAATGATTAATTTTATAGAAGAAGAATTAGCTTATATAAGAAATAATTTCTTTTGTTTAAGTGCTGGCCAGTCAATTATAATTATATTTTATAATAAGAATGAACAAGAAATAGAAAGCATACTTAAAAATATTTATAAAAAGATGGTCAAAGAATTCAACAATGCTAATTTTTACATAGCAATGGAAAATCAAAGTAACAATTTACAAAACTTACATCAAGGTTATAAAGAAGCTAAAAAAATATCTAAAATAAATAGACTATTAAGAAATAATAATGCTCATTTAAAATATAATGAAGTTGGTTTATATAAGTTACTTTTAGATCTTTATGATAAAGATAAAATGAAAAGTTTTTATGATAAAACATTGGGGGATTTAGCATTTTATGATAAAGTAAATAATACTGATTATGTAGAAATACTTATAAATTATTTTGAAAATAACTGTAGTATAATAGAGACGGCGAATACACTATATATACATAGAAACACTATGAATTATAAGATAAATAAAATTGAACAAATTTTAGATATAAATTTAAGTGATATAGGGGATAGAAGTAAAATTTATATAGCTCTTATGATCAAATATTTATTATAAATATAATCTTAATATTATACATATTTTTTAAAAAATATCAATTGTGCATATGCATAAAAAAATATGTATGATATTACATAGAAATTATTATCGATAAGTGGCATTATAGTTATAACAAATTTATTAAATTACTTTTATATAAAAGTATTCCTAAATAAGGAGATTTGACAGATGAAAAAAACAGTATATTATAATGGAAGCATAATAACAGTAGATAAAAATGAGTCTATTGTACAAGCTATGTTAATTGAAAATGGGATAATAAAAGCATTAGGAAGTGATGAAGAAATATTATCGCTTGATAAGGATGCAGAGAGAGTTGACTTACAAGGAAAAACGATTCTTCCAGGATTTATAGATCCTCATGGTCATCTAGTTGCTATAGCACAAACTTTAATGATAATAAACTTTAGTGAGTGTAATACAAAAGAAGAATTAGTAAGTATAGTAAAAGAGAGAGTAGAAAATAACCCACCAAAAGATGGCGAATGGTTAATTGGATTTGGATACGATAATACTAAATTTGAAAATGGAGAACATCCAACTAAATTTGATTTAGACTCAGTATCTAGTGAAATACCAATGTACATAAGTCATGCATCAGGACATTTAGCAGTTACTAATTCAAAAGCTTTAGAATTAATGGGATATGTTGGAGATGACTATAAAGTCCCAGAAGGTGGAGTTGTAAGAACGGTTTCACCAGATTCAAAAGAGCCAAATGGTGTATTAGAAGAAAATGCATGTTTAGATCCAGAAATCAAAAAATGTATACCAACACCATCTTTTGAAACATTAATGAATGCTATATCACAAGCTCAAAGTATATATGCAGGATATGGTATAACAACTACTCAGGATGCTAGTGTTGATGCTGGAATGAATCAATTATTACTAGGAGCTGCTAATGCTAATGTATTAAAATTAGATATAGTTGGATTTGCTGTTCAACATGTAACATTTGACTTATTAAAGGATGAAGGAACTCCAAATAGAGAATACTTCAATCATTATAAATTACTAGGTGGGAAGACATGGTTAGATGGTTCTCCACAAGGTAAAACAGCTTGGTTAACTAAACCTTATCATATAGTTCCAGAGGGGCAACCAGAGGATTATTGTGGATATGGAACACAAGAAGATGAAGAAGTAATAGAGTATTTTAAAGGTTGTATAGAAAGAAATATACAAGTTAATGTACATACAAATGGGGATGCAGCAGCAGATCAATTCATAAGATGTTATGAAAAAGCTTTAGAGTTAACTGGAAATAAAAAAGAGTTAAGACCGGTTATGGTTCATGCTCAAACAGTTAGAGAAGATCAATTAGATAAAATGAAAGAATTAGGTATACTTCCAACTTTCTTCTTAGATCACATATGGTTCTGGGGAGATTATCACTATGAATCAGTACTTGGACCAGAAAGAGCAGAAAGAATATCTCCAGCTAATTCAGCTTTAAAAAGAGGTATGAACTTTACTCTACATCAAGATCCACCTGTAAAAATGCCTAATCAAATACTTGCTATTCAAAATGCAGTTAATAGAAAAACTCAAGGTGGTAGAGTATTAGGTGAAGATCAAAGAATACCAGTTATGGAAGCTATAAAAGCAGTTACTATAAATGGTGCATATCAATACTTTGAAGAAGATGTAAAAGGTAGTTTAGAAGTAGGTAAATATGCTGACTTAGTTATATTAGATAAAAACCCACTTGAAGTACCAAGTGATGAGATAAGTAGTATACAAGTTTTAGAAACTATTAAACAAGGAAATACTGTATTCTCAAAATAAAATTATTAATAAATATGTTATTTAATATATACACATATAAAAGAATTGAAATTTTATTAAAAAATGGATTACCAACATTGGTAATCCATTTTCATTTTATAGAAAATATATTATATATGAGCGAAATAAAACATATATAAGAATAAGAAAATTAAAAAATAAGAAAAGGAGAATAAAATGGTATTAGCTAGAGATATTCTTGATGTATTAGATGATATTACAAAGGGAAGATGTCTAAAGAATAGCGAAGATTTTTCCACAAATAAAAATCCTTATATAGTTACTAAATCTTCAAATATACCAGGGAAAGCTATTACAGAACTACCTGGATTAATTTGTGGAAATCTAGATATGGAAGTGAAAAAAATAGCTGTTGTTATGACGTTATCAGAGCATGATATAGAACTAGCTGCAGCTACAAAAGTAGATGCAATTATAACGCATCATCCTGTGGCAGATGCTTGTAACTCTGGAGGATTATTATTAAAAGATTATTTAAATTTATATAATATATCTCTATTTGAATTACATGAAGCACTACATGGGTTACATCCAGGTATGTCCTGGATACATGGACATGTACCATATTATAGTAACTTTTCTTATAGTAATATTCCTGGAAATGTTGTATATGTTGGAGAAACTCTTCCTGAAATAAAAACTCTTGGAGATATTTTAAATAGACTTAATTATCTTATGGGTTTAAATTCACACATGTGTTTGTCAAATAATAATGAAAAAAATAGTTTATGTTTGAGGGGAGAAATATTACTAGGGAATGAAAATAGTAGTGTAAAAAATTTAATTCATATATTTCCTCATACGGGATTCACTCCGAGCCACTTGGAAGAATTAGTTTTGAAGTTTCCTAATATTGATACTGTTTTAGTAAGTTTTAGTCGTGTATTCTCACCTCATCAACTTATAGAAAAAGCAAATGAACTAGGGCTTAATTTTATATGTGGAAATTCTCATACATTTGAAATATTTGAAAATGGAATGCCATTGGCACAAGCTATAAAAGATTATTTACCTGACTTAGAAGTAGTTATTTTCAAAGAGGTTGTTACAAGTGTGCCTCTTGAAAATATTAGTACAGTTCAAATGAGGGATTACGCTAAATATATATCTAAAAAATACTTACACAAATAAATATATATATCATAAAATATTGTAAAATACTTTTTAGGGGTGGGTGTATGAGAAAATTTAAAAGACAGGCTGAAGAAGCTGCATATAAATATACATTAGCGAATGTTAACTTGAGGGAAGAAAAATCAACATCTTCAAATATAATAACAGTGATTCCTGCTGGATCAAAGGTACAGGTTATTGATGGAGAAGAAGATTGGTATGAAGTCGTATATAATGGTCAAAGGGGATATGTATATAATGAGTATTTATCTAAGACAAAATACACATGGACAGATGTAACTTTAAGATCTTATCCATCTTCTGAATCAAATCCAGTAACTGTATTACCTGCAAAATCAAGAGTACAAGTTTTATCTGAAAATGGTGATTGGAGTCATGTAATGTACAATGACCAAGAAGGGTATATTTTTAATTATTTCTTATCTGACGATGGTAATCCGCCAGAAGGATATGATTTTGAATATTTTTATACAGATATGACAAGGTTTGTTAATGATAATAGAATAAAAAGCCCAACAACAAATCTTATTACTACTGATTTGGAAAATAAGCTTACTTATGTTTTTGAAAAAGCTAGCAATGGAAGTTGGAAACAATTATATAAGTGGGAATGTACGGTTGGAAAACCAAGTACACCAACTATTACAGGAACTTATTATGTAAGTGGAAGAAAGCCATACTTTGGTTCTGATGTATATAGGGTAAAATATGCAACTAGAATTAGAGGTAGTTATTATTATCACTCAATATTATTCAATGCAGAAGGTACAGAAATAACAGATGCCAGATTGGGTATGGCTTTAAGTCATGGATGTATTAGATTGGCAGTAGAAAATGCTCAGTGGATATATGATAATGTGCTAGATACAACTACAATAATTATAAATTAGTAAAAATAAGACTAGAGTTTTTCTAGTCTTATTTTTTAATATATGGAGAAGTTAAGCCTATAGATAAATCAGTATTTTTATCATGTTAAATAAATAATGATTATGATATTTATCTCATAGTAACTCCTAATGAGGCATTTTAAATTTAATATATAATTAAAAAGACAGGTAAATTTATAATTAAGAATTTACCTGTCTTTTTATACTCTTTTAGTGATTTATTCAAAAGCTTAACTTATATAAATTTTATTA
>NZ_JAGHFM010000051.1 GCF_017888745.1 Terrisporobacter sp.
ATTTTTAATAAATGTAAAGATTATGCATATAATTATGGTATGAAATTAATTGATCCTAAACCAGGTCACATGTACTCTTATATTACAACTGTTTTTATATGTGATTCCTGTGAAAAAGAAGCAGAGAAATTATTAACTAAATGCAATCTTCATAAAAATTTTAAGTTTTCTTTTTATGGATGGATGGATTTTCATACAGTTTGCATAAATATTAGTGATAATAAAATTTTTGGAAATAACGGAGGTAAAAGTACAACAAGATTTTTTAAAAACTTGTTAATAAAAACAAATAGTTTTCATAAAAAAATCAGAGAGTATTGTTAACACAATATTAATTTGGGAACTTAGTAAATTTGATATTGTTTTATTTTTTAATTTATATATAATTATAAAACAAAATTTTAATTAAACTTATAAGTTTAAAAAGGGGGTAAACTTATGAATGCAGTAGTCATATTATTAGTTGGCATCGCAATTTTATTTGTCGCCTATGTCACTTATGGAAAGTGGTTAGCAAAAACTTGGGGTATTGATGAAAATCAAATCACTCCATCTCATGAATTCGAAGATGGAGTAGACTATGTTCCAGCAAAAGCACCTGTTCTTCTAGGACATCATTTCTCTTCTATCGCAGGTGCAGGTCCTATAAATGGGCCAATACAAGCAGCCGTATTTGGATGGATTCCTGTTGTACTATGGATATTAATAGGTGGTATATTCTTTGGTGCTACTCATGACTTTGGTGCTTTATTTGCATCTATACGTCATAAGGGACAATCCATCGGTGAAGTTATAGGGCAAAATATTGGCCCTCGTGCTAAGAAATTATTCCTTATTTTCTCTTATTTAACATTATTATTAGTAGTTGCAGCTTTTGCATCTATAGTAGCAGATACTTTTAAAGCTACATTTACTGATACAGGAGCTATTGATTATGCAGCTAGCGCAGCTAATGCATCTACTGCCATGATTTCTTTATTATTTATTTTTATTGCAGTTGCTTTTGGATTTTTGGTTTATAGACGTAATGCTTCACTAACTACTTCAACTATTGTTGGTATTATAGCGATAGTTATATGTATAACTATCGGTATAAATTTCCACCCTATATATCTAAGTTCAACAGCTTGGATGATTATAGTGGGTATTTATATACTAGTTGCGTCTGTAACACCTGTTTGGATATTACTACAACCACGTGATTATTTAAGTTCATTCTTATTATATGGAATGATGATAATCGCAGTTGTTGGAATCGTTGGTTCTCATCCAACACTAAATATCCCAGCATTTACTGGTTTTGTTGATACAATAGCGCCTACAGGAACATCACTTGGATATTTATTCCCTGCTCTATTTATTACAATTGCTTGTGGTGCTATATCAGGATTTCACTCATTAGTTGGTTCTGGTACTACAGCAAAACAATTGAACAGTGAAAAAGACGCTCGTCCCATAGCTTATGGTTCAATGTTAATTGAATGTGCTCTTGCATTAATTTCAATCTGTGCAGTAGGATATATATGGAAAGATTATGCAGCAGGTACAACAGTTACACCTACAGTAGTCTTTGCTACAGGTATAGCTTCCATGTTAAGTAAAATACCAGGACTTTCTGGTGTATATGACATATCATATTCATTATTAGTATTAACTGTTTCTGTTTTCTGTTTAACATCATTAGATACAGCAACAAGGCTTGCTCGTTATATGTTCCAAGAATTTTGGTTAGAACCTGGTGAGAATAGAGAGGATACTACAGGATTTAAGAGAACTCTTACAAATCCATATATTGCAACAATCATAACTGTTGTTTTAGGTATATCACTTGGACTTACTGGATATGCAAATATCTGGTCATTATTTGGAGCAGCTAACCAATTACTTGCAGCTCTTGGATTATTAGCTGTTGCGGCATGGCTTGGTAATATTGGTAGAAATAATAAAATGTTCTTCATACCTATGGCATTTATGTTAGTTGTAACTATTACATCATTAATATTCACAATAAAATCTAATTTTACTGCTATTATTGCTGGTGGTACAGGTCTAGGATGGTACTATATTCGTGCTATACTTGCCACATTACTTGTTATATTAGCTATTGTTCTAACAATTGAAGGTATTAATACTATAAAAAAACAATTTAAAAATAAAGCTATGCAGTCATAATTAATACTTACAAAAACAGAACAACAATAGATATAGTATCTATAAAATATAAAAAATCTCACTAAAGTAATCTTACCTTAGTGAGATTTTTTATAATATAAGTATTGTTTTTGTTATTATAAATTTCATAAACACTTCCATCCTTTCATTTATATAAATAAAATTAACTTTGTAAATAATTCTTTTCTAAAAATTATATCAAATATATTATATGTTAAACTAAAAATAGTAATATTTAAAACAACTAAATCTAGTCTTGGAAGTAGTTTTAAACTTATGTGAATCTCTTAAAACTTTATTACATACTTTTATTGACTTTCATTTTATAAATATTATATACTACACTAGGTTTGAAAAATATGTTTCATATATACTAATTAACTAATTAGATAAAATTTCACTTATCATATTGAGGGAGGCAAGTTTATGAATGAGGAATTAGATCCAAATTACAAGAAAAGTGTCCTTAGATTAGCATTATTCATAGGTGAACTTATGCTAGTAAACGGAGCAGAAACATATCGTGTAGACGATACAATTTTAAGAATCTGTAAATCTAGGGGATTTAATCATATAAATGTTTTTACATCTCCTACTGTAATTATTATCTCTGATTCTAGATTTGATGGATATTCATTTATGGTGAGTATTAAATCAAGATCTATTAACTTAGATAAAATATCGTTGCTAAATGAACTTTCTAGAAAGTTTGTTGGTAATAGGGATATATCAGTAGAAGATACTATGAAAGAAGCAAAGAGTATAGTCAATACAAACTCTTATTCGGAATTATCACAATATATATTTACAGGCATTGGTTCTGCGTTCTTTGCTGGTTTAGTAGATGGAAATAATTTACCTACTTTTATAGCAACTTTTATAACTTCAATAATAGGAGTAAAAATATATAATAAAATAATAAGTTTAAGCAGTATTCCTGCTTTTGCCAGTTTGATATCATCTACATTCATTGCTATTGTTGGTG
>NZ_JAGHFM010000407.1 GCF_017888745.1 Terrisporobacter sp.
AAAAGCATAGATGATAATGAAAGAGAAAAATTAAAAGAAATATTTATAAAAGCTAGTATTTACGAGATGCAATTTTGGGATATGGCTTATGAGGAGGTAAAATAATGATTAATATATTAATGTTATTTATATGCTTAATACCAATATCATATTATATATTTAAATTAAAAAACTTTAAATTAAATACAAAAACAATGATAATAATTGCATTATTTGCAGCTATACATCTTGTTTTATCTAAAATAAAATTTATATCTTATCCACAAGGTGGAGGTATTGATTTACTATCATCACTTCCTATACTAATAGTAGGATTATTATATGGTCCAGTGATAGGAATGACTTGTGGTTTAGTTGCAGGATTAGTCTCATTAATAGGTGGAGAATTATATATAATACATCCAGCACAATTTTTATTAGATTATATTCTACCTTCCATGTTGCTTGGAATGAGTGGTATATTCGGCTCAGAAACTAAAGGTAAAATATTTATAGGTTGTATTATAGCAGTATTACTTAAACTTACTGCACATGTTCTTTCTGGTTGTGTTTACTTTGCTGAGTATGCAAAAGGAATGAACCCTTTACTTTATTCATTAATATATAATGGCTCAAGTGTAGGTGTGGAAGGCTTATTAAGTAGTATATCTATTACTGTAATTCCAATTGAAAGAATTAGAAAGATGGCACATATACCAAATATAAATAAAGCAAGTTAAGGAGATAATTATGGTTCATATAGAAAAGCTTAGAAAAAATCTTAAACTATATTTAGTTACTGATTCAGATATATTAAAAGGAAGAGATTTTTATAAATGTATTGAAGAGGCAATGAAAGCTGGAGTAACTATGGTTCAACTTAGGGAAAAAAATACTGATGGAAAAGAATTTTTAGAAAAAGCATTAAAACTTAGAGAATTAACTAGAAAATATAATGTGACATTCATAATTAATGATAGAGTAGATATTGCCTTGCTATCTGATGCAGATGGTGTTCATGTGGGACAAAGTGATATTGATGCAGATTCAGTTAGAAAATTAATTGGAAAAGATAAAATAATTGGTGTTTCTGCAAGAAGTGTAGCAGAAGCTCAAAAAGCTAAAGCAGATGGAGCTGATTATATAGGTATTGGGGCTATGTTTTCAACAAGTACTAAACTTGATGCAAAAGAAGTTAGTTTTGATACTTTAAGAGAGATGACTAGTCAAGTTGATATACCATTTGTATTAATAGGAGGAATAACATTAGATAATGTTTCTCAGTTAAAAATATTTAATCCAGATGGATATGCAATAGTATCAGGTATACTAAAATATGATAATATTTATGATAGAGTAAGTCAGTGGCTTAAAAAAATATAATTAAAAAAGGAGTGTAGATAAGTTTATATAAAAACAAACCTATCTACACTCCTTTTAGTATAGGAAATTAGTAAGTTTGGAGTAATGTTTATATAAAATTTAGGGAGGTAGAAAAATGATAGAGATTATTGATCAAGATGTAGATTAACACTTTGAAGTCATGAATGGTAGTAAAATAGTGGGTAATTATCCATATATTTGTATGATTTTGAATATATATAGTAAAAAAGATATTTTAGGAATTTGAATTGGAGAATTAGAAGATGCAAAATTTCGGATATTAATATCTAATGATTAAAAAATAGAGGGTTTAAAGATGTTTTGATAGCTTGTATGGATGGTTTAAACGTCTCTAAATCAAAATTGGTCAACTTACAATTATGTTTGGACACAGAATTCTTAAATTTTCAATAATTTAAAAATTATGTAAAGCTAGTATATAAACAACTAAATATAAACATACCACAGTTGCAGATTAGATGAAATACTACAAAATAGCATAAAAATTGCCAAAATAAGATAAAATTTGCAGAAAAAATATAG
>NZ_JAGHFM010000327.1 GCF_017888745.1 Terrisporobacter sp.
ATACTAGATAATTTATATTTTATAAATTTGAGGTGGCCATATGAATAATAAAAGTGAACATAACAATCTATTTAACTTAGATCATAAAGCTAATTTTTACTTAATTAATAACTATTATGATGTTTTTGAAAATAATGAATGGAATATGGATGAAATTTTAAGTGTTGATAGTAATTTGTATATTGATGAAAATATTTATGAAAATGAATATAGAATGTTAAATAAAAGATATTCTTTTCCACAAAAAAAAGGTTATAAATTTAAATAAAGTAAATATAGATAGAATGAATAAAGAAATACTTTATCTAGAGTTATAAAGTATTTCTTTATTTGTTTAATAGAAATAATATAATTTATGCTAAAATAATAATTAAGATGTTTATAAGGGAGAGATTTAAAATGAATGAGAATTTAAAATGGGTGAATGAAAAAAAGATAGAAAGAACAATTAAAAATTTAGAAAAAAATAACATGAAAGGATATTTTGCAAAAGATAATGAAGAGCTTCTTGATATAATTGGAAATATTGCAAAAGAAGGGGAAGTCGTTTCTGTTGGTGGTTCAATGACATTGTTTGAAACAAATGTTATTGATTTCTTAAGGAGTGGAAGATATAACTTTTTAGATAGATATAAAGAAAATTTAACTGCTAAAGATTTAAAAGACATATACAGAAGAGCTTTTAGTGCTGATACATATTTTTCTAGTGCTAATGCAATAACTGAGGATGGTGAAATATTTAATGTAGATGGCAATGGAAATAGAGTAGCAGCTATATTATATGGGCCTGATAAGGTGATATTAGTTGTAGGGGTAAATAAAATAGTAAGAAATTTAGATGAAGCTATACTAAGAAATAAAGAAGTATGTGCTCCTGCTAATGGAAAAAGATTTAACACAGCTACTCCTTGTGCCAAAGTAGGTTACTGTATGGACTGTGATAGCAAAGAGAGAATCTGTTGTGAATACACATTTATAAAAAGACAAAAAGTCTCAAATAGAATACATGTTATATTTGTAAATGATTATTTAGGTTTTTAGACTGGAGGACGTATGAAAAAAGTTAAATTTATATATAATCCTAATTCGGGAGAGAGAAAAGTAGCTCATGAATTGGATAAGATAGTTGAAATATATCAGGAAAATAATTATACAGTAGTTCCTTTTAGGCTTTGCAAATCTCAACCAATAAGTAATGCTTTTGAAGATATAAATGAAAATTACGATCACATTTTAATATCTGGAGGGGATGGTACAATTGATTTAATAGTGAATGCTATGAAACAATTGAATATAAATATACCTATTGGAATTTTACCTTCTGGGACAGCTAATGATTTTGCTAAAGCAGTTAACTTATCTTTTGATATAAGAAATTGTATTTATAAGATTATTAAGTCTAAGCCCAAAATGATTGATATAGGAAAAATTAATGACAAATACTTTATAAATGTTGCCAGTGCAGGTATGTTTACTGACGTATCACAAAAAATTAATCCTGAAATTAAAAACTCTATAGGAAAGGTATCATATTATTTAAAAGGTATAGAAGAAGCTTTATATATGAGAAAGTTTTACATTGAAGTAAGTTCAAAAGAAGTAAGCTATAAGGGTGATATGTATCTAATGTTAATTTTTAATGGTAAAACAGCAGGAAATATAAATTTAGCTTATAAAGCAAAAGTAGATGATGGACTATTAGATGTAATAATTGTAAAAAATGTACTATTACCTAATATGCTTCCACTACTTATAAGCATATTGAAAGGTGAGCATCTAGAAAATTATAACGAAGATGAAATTTTATATTTTAAAACTAATAAATTAAAAATAGATTGTAAAGATAATTTAATAACTGATATAGATGGTGAAAAGGGACCTGATTTTCCACTTGAAATTGAATGCATTGAAGAAGGAATTGAGTTATTAGGATATGTATAATAAAACTATACAAAAAAGAAGGCTAAAATAGCCTTCTTTTTTATGTTAATTATAAATTATTTATTTAATTTAAATGAACTCTTAAGTGGAACTATTCTATTAAATACAAGTTTTTCAGGTGTTGTGTATTTTGTATCAACACTATAGAATCCATTTCTAACAAATTGGAATTTGTCTAATGGTTTTGCATCTTTAACTTGTGTAGGTTCTACAAATCCTTGAAGAACTGTTAAAGAGTTTGGATTTATTTGATCTAAGAAATGTTTACCTTCATTTTCTGGAGTATCATCTAAGATTAATGGCTCAAATAATCTAAACTCACATGGAAGAGCAGTTTTAGCATCTACCCAATGTACAGTACCTTTAACTTTACGTCCAGTAAATCCAGAACCACTCTTAGTTTCAGGATCGTAAGTTCCGTGTATTTCTATCACATTTCCATTTTCGTCCTTTATTACATCAGTACATTTTACAAAGTAAGCACCTTTTAAACGAACTTCATTTCCAGGGAAGAATCTACGATATTTAGCTACAGGTTCTTCCATAAAGTCATCTCTTTCTATATAAAGCTCTCTACTAAATGGTATTTCTCTAGTACCAGCAGTTTCATCCTTAGCTATATTTTCTAATTCTATCATTTCACTTTGATTTTCTGGGTAGTTAGTTATAACTAATTTAAGAGGATTGATTACAGCCATAGCAAGTGGAGCTTTTGGTTGTAAATCTTCTCTTAAGAAATGATCAAATAATTGGCTATCTACTTTCGAATCAGCTTTTGATACACCTATTTCTCTGCAGAAATTACGCACAGATTCTGGAGTATATCCTCTTCTTCTTACACCTGATATAGTAGGCATACGAGGGTCATCCCATCCATCAACTACAGCTTCATCAACTAACAATTTAAGTTTTCTTTTACTCATTAATGTATTTGTTAGATTTAATCTAGAAAACTCAATTTGTCTAGGAACTTTTTCCATTTCACATTCTCTAACAACCCAGTCATATAAAGGTCTTTGATCTTCGAATTCTAGTGTACATATAGAGTGTGTAATTCCTTCTATAGCATCTTCTAGTGGATGTGCAAATGAATACATAGGGTATATGCACCATTTATCTCCTGTGTTATGATGAGTAGAATGAGCTATTCTATATATTACAGGATCTCTAAAGTTTATGTTAGGAGAAGACATATCTATCTTAGCTCTTAAAACTTTTTGACCATTTTCGAACTCACCATTTTTCATTCTTTCAAATAAATCTAAGTTTTCTTCTATAGATCTATTTCTATATGGACTCTCTTTTCCTGGCTCAGTTAAGCTTCCACGAGATTCTCTTATTTCATCTTGTGTTAAATCACACACATAGGCTTTTCCTTTTTTTATTAAAAGTACAGCTCTATTATACATTTCATCGAAATAATCAGAAGCAAAATATAGATTATCCCAGTTGAATCCCAACCATTGTACATCTTTTTTAATAGAGTTAACATATTCTTCATCTTCTTTAAGTGGATTTGTATCATCAAATCTCATATTTACTGTACCTTTAAACTCATTTGCTAGTCCAAAGTTTAAGCAAATACTTTTAGCATGACCTATATGTAAATAACCATTTGGCTCTGGTGGAAAACGAGTTACAATATGATCATGTTTTCCAGTTTTTAAATCGTCAACTATTATATTCTTTATGAAATTATTCGAAATTGTTTCGTTTGACATAGTTTGTACCTCTCAATTCATTTTATTAATTATTAATATGTAATAAGTCCTAGCATAATTATATAATACTAATTTTAATTCAATATGAAAAAAAAATAAAGTATATTTATAGATTTTACTAATTAAAAAATACTATATTTAACATTATTATACAAAATTAATATTTTTATTATATATAAATGTAAAAATTGTATTATATTTTACAATACTTAATAAATAATAGTCAATACAATATTGATTTAATAGTTGGCAAATCATTAATTTGAATATTCTATCTTAATTCATACTATCAATTAATTGAATACAGTTTAAATATATGGTACAATGAAGTGTAGAACTTGGGGGTGTGCAATGAAAAAGATATATATTGTGACAACATATACAGGAACATTTTTATCATTTCTGATTAGAAAGATAAGTAAAAGTCCATATGCACATATTTCTTTATCTCTTAATAAAGAATTATCACCAATGTATTCTTTTGGAAGACTCAATCCGAAAACTCCTTTATTTGCAGGATTTGTTGAGGAGAATATTAATGAAGGATTATATGAAATTAAAACCGATGCGTTGTGTAGAGTTTATTCATTGGACGTTAAATATATTGAGTATGAAAAGTTAAGGCAAAATATTGAAAAGGTTAATAATAATAGAAATAGATATAATTATGATATATTAGCATTGATATATTTATCATTTAATAAATCTAGAGAGTCAGAATATAAGTATGTTTGTTCTCATTTTGTAGCTGATATGTTATATAAAAGTGATGTGCACATATTTGATAAATCTCCTTCTTTAGTTAAACCAGAGGATTTCTATAATAATGCTAATCTTCAATTAGAATACGAAGGCCTATTGTGTAACTATAACCTAGAAAATAAAGAAAATATGTTAAAACATGCGACTTGTTAAAAATTACCATATATATTATGGTAATTTTTTGTTTTATAATATATTATTATTTATTATCAATAAACTAAAATTAACAAAAAAAGGTTATAATGATAATAATAGGAATAGTATGAAAGGAGAAAAAATGAAAAGAATATTAAAATCATATGGTATTGCATTAATAATAGTTGCTATTTATGCATTTATTAAATTACCTGTACTTAGATTAGATTTTACATCAGGCTTTACGACTTTAATTTTATTTTTCGTATTAGCAGGAATACTTGATATGATGCTAGATAGAGGCGATCAAACATCAAAGCATGCGAAAAATAATTTTTTAATTGCGGGGATATTATTGGTAGTAATAATTGTAATACCTTTCTTTGTTACAACACCTATATTTAGAGCAAGTTCTTATAGAGAATGATTAGGTGATGTTGAAGAAAGTGTATTTACCGAGGATGTGAGTCCTGTTAGCGTAGATAAGATAAGAATAGTAGATAAAGATATGGCGATGAAGCTTGGAGACAAAAAACTTGGAGAAATACCTGCTATAGGAAGTATATCAAAAGTAGGAGACTATGCAATACAAAGTGTTAAAGGAGAGTTATATTGGGTAGCTCCTCTTGTTCATAGAGATGCTATTAAATGGATTACAAACCTTAACGGTACAAATGGATATATAATGGTATCAGCAACTAATCCACAGGATGTTAGATTAGTACAAAGTTTAGATGGAAAACAAATTAAAATAGTATATCAAGAAGAGGCATACTTCTTACAAGACCTACATAGACATATTTATTTAAATGGTGTTATAAACTATGGTATGACTGAATTTACTTTTGAAATTGATGATAATGGAAGACCTTATTGGGTAGTTAGTTTATATGATCACCAAATAGGATATGGTGGTGCAAATGCAGTAGGTACAGCTGTAGTAGATGCTCAAACTGGAGAGGTTAATGTTTACTCAATCGAAGATACACCTAAGTGGGTAGATAGAATACAACCAGAAAGTTTTGTAGTTGATCAAATAAGAGACTGGGGTCTTTATGTTAATGGATTCCTAAATTCAGTAATATCTGAAGAAGGTGTATTGCTTCCTTCAGAAGGAACTTCTTTGGTATATGGTAATGATGGAAAATCATACTGGTACACTGGAATAACTTCTTCTGGTTCAGAGGAGTCTACTGTTGGATTTATGCTAGTTGATTCTAGAACAAAAGAAGCTAAGTTATATATGCAAACTGGAGCGACTGAAGTGGCAGCTATGTCAACTGCGGAAGGTAAGGTTCAAGAAAAAGAATATCAAGCAACATTTCCAGTTATGTATAATATACTTGGAAAACCAACATATGTTTTAGGCCTAAAGGATAAAGCAGGTTTAGTTAAGATGGTTGCTTTTGTTTCAGTTGAAGATTATAGTATGATAGGCTTAGGAGAAACTAAACAAGAAGCATATAGAAGTTATAAAGAGGTCTTAGAAGCAGAAGGAAATGATATTCAAATTGATAAAAATGAAGAACTACAAACTATAGAAGGTACTATATCAAGAATTAGTCAGGATATAAAAGATGGTGATGCGGCTTATTACTTTACTTTGAGTAATAGTAATGAATTAATATTTACTGCAACTTCAAAAGTTTCAGATGAATTGCCTTTAACTATGGTTGGAGATAAAGTTATAGTTTCTTATGACAAAACAAATTCTAAAGTAATCAGTATATCAGAATTTGATAATAATAACTTAGGAAGTAAAAAATCTGACAATGAGAAAGATAAAAAAGAAAATGAGAAAACTAAAGAAGTAGAGTAGTTACTCATAAAAAAAGGAAGAAAATTTTTTCTTCCTTTTTTTATGAGTAAATTTTATTTTATTTTTTAATATAATAATAGTACAATGTGGCAAATTGACTTCAAGGAGATTGACTATGGTGGGACTAGAAAAAGAAATTCTATATTTAGTTAGTAGAGTAAGATACGTCACAGAAACACAAGTGGGGAAGGTATTTAGTAATAAAAAAAGAAATGGAAAAAGAACTTTAAAAAAAACCTTAAGAAAAATGTGCAACGATTATACCTTAAGAAAAATTCCTTGTAATATAAATTACACAAATTTTAAAGATAATACCTATGTATATTATTTGAATGGATCTTCAGTAATAAAAGGGAAAAACTTAACTAAAATGTTAATAGGATCTGAAATTAATATAAGATTTAACAATTCAGGATACGAAACTATACGTTTTTATAGAAATGCAAAAGTAGGAGATCAAAAATATGATATTTTTATCGAGTATATAAACAATAATAAAGTTCGATTACAAGCTTTAATAGATATAGACTTAGATGGGAATATTAGTACTAGTAAATATGATGACTTGAAAAATGATATAGAAAATTCGACTATACCATTTTTTATGATACCAAAGGTTATTATAATATCATCAGATGAACAAAGGTGTATAGGAAGCAATGAACAAAGTAATATCTATTTTTTAGATACATCTTTGCATAAATTATTTAATTATTTATAAAAATTAATTATATTTATGAAATTTATTGCGTATTAATAGATATTATGCTAATAATATATTATTACCAAAAATTGTTAAATTCAAAAAGCCTAAGGTAGAGGTGCTGTACTTAAGAGTACTTACAGTGAGCTGACAAGCAATGATTTGTAAGGAAAGGAATTATGGCCGAAGTTAGTTTATAGGTATATAAATTAGCTGGACTTATGCAGAATATGTATAAGGCTGTCACTTTAAAACAAAGTGTTGAGCTACAAGGTTTACTATGGTTATGAAAAACGTCCAGAGTATACCTTTGGACGTTTTATTTTGCTTATTTTTTAGGGGGAATATTTATGAGTAGAGTAGTTGTACAAAAATATGGCGGAAGTTCTGTTTCAAGTACTGAGAAGATTAAAAAAATTGCTAATAAGTTAATCGAAAGAAAAAAAATAGATTCTAAAATAGTTGTAGTAGTATCTGCTATGGGGGATACTACAGACGATTATATTAGCATGGCTAAAGATATAACTAAATATCCGGATAAACGAGAACTAGATGTATTAATGTCAACGGGGGAAATGATATCAGCATCACTTTTATCTATGAGTTTGAATTCTTTAGGATGTGAGGCTGTGAGTTATAATGCTTATCAGCTTAATATACAAACAAGTGGTTTACATGGTAAAAGCTATATAAATGATATAGATGTAAGTAAAATAACAGAAAGTTTGGATAGTGGAAAGATAGTTATAGTAACAGGATTTCAAGGGTTAAATGATGAAGGTGATATAACTACTTTAGGTAGAGGTGGGTCTGATACTTCTGCAGTTGCTTTAGCAGTTAAATTAAACGGAAGTTGTGAAATATACACAGATGTGGATGGTATATATTTTACTGATCCTAGAAAATATAAAGAAGCTAAAAAGTTGGAAGAAATTGAGTATGAAGAAATGTTAGAATTAGCAAGCTTAGGCGCTCAAGTGATGCATTCTAGAAGTGTTGAATTGGCACAAAAGTATAATGTGGAATTATATGTAGGATTATCATGTAGTGATATAAAAGGAACTTATATAAGGGGGATTGAGGATATGAAATTAGAAGAAAAGGTGATAACAGGACTTGCAACGTGTGATAATGATGCAGCGATAACTATTGTAGATATTGAAATGAGTAATGTAGCTAAATTATTTGAAAAAATAGCTATAGACGGCATAAGTGTGGATATGATAAGTCAAACGGCTCCAGTTGGAAGTAAAGTAAATGTATCATTTACTATACCAAAGGAGGAGTTAGATCAATGTGAAAAAATTGCAAAACTATTTGTAGATAAAGAACAAATAGTTATAGATGAAGATATAACAAAATTCTCTATAGTAGGATTGGGAATGAAAAATACTAGTGGTGTAGCTTCAAAGGTATTTAAAATACTAAGTGAAAATAAAATTGAAGTGAAATTAATTACTACATCAGAAATTCGTATAACATGTGCAATAAGTTCTAGCTGTAAACAGATAGCAATACAATCGATTGCTAAAGAATTCAATATTTAATTCAGGGGGCGTAAATATGAGATTACATGGAACAATGAAAGTAATAGAAGATACATTATATATAGGAGGGGTAAGCTCACTTGACTTAGTAAAAAAATATTCTACACCATTATATGTATTTGATGAAGAATTAATAAGAAATAACTGTAAGGATTATGTCACAAGTTTTAAAGTAAAAGAAAATAAAAATAAAGTGGCTTATGCAGGGAAGGCATTTTTACCTACATATATGTGTAAACTAATAGACGAAGAAGGATTATATTTAGATGTTGTATCAGGTGGAGAATTATACACTGCTTATAAAGCAGACTTTCCTATGGAAAAAATACTTTTTCATGGAAATAATAAAACATTAGAAGAAATAAAAATGGGAGTAGATTTTGGTGTAGGTGTATTTGTTGTTGATAATTTCTATGAACTAAGCATATTAGAAAAAATATGTGCAGAAAAAAATATAATTCAAAATATATATTTTAGAATTACTCCTGGTATAGAAGCTCATACACATGAATATATAAAAACAGGTCAAATAGATTCTAAATTTGGATTTGCACTAATTAATGGAGATTTTCATGTGGCTATAGAAAATTTAAAAAAACATAAGCATATTAACTTAATAGGGTTGCATGCACATATAGGATCTCAAATATTTCAAGTTGAACCTTTTGAACAAGAAGTAGAAGTTATGCTAGAGTTGGTTAAAGATTTAAAAGATAATCATAATATAGATATTATAGAGTTAGATTTTGGTGGTGGAATAGGTGTATATTATGTGGAAGGTGATGAGCCTAAAACTATCAAAGAATATTGTGAAGCTATAATAAATAAATGTGAAGAAAAATGTAAAGAACTGAAGATAAATGTACCAACTTTAATTATAGAACCAGGAAGATCATTAGTAGCAAATGCAGGAAGTACATTATATTCAATTGGATCTATAAAGGAAATAAAAGATGTAAGAATATATGTAAGCGTTGATGGAGGTATGACAGATAATATAAGACCATCTTTATATCAAGCTGGATATGAGTGTGCTATTGTAAATAAAATGAATAGTACTACTAAAAAACATAATGTAACAATAGCTGGAAAATGCTGTGAAAGTGGAGATATACTAATATCAAATACAGATGTATTGGATATAGAAAGTGGAGATATATTAATTACAACTTCAACAGGTGCATATGGTTATTCTATGGCATCAAACTATAATAAAATTCCTAAAAATCCAGTAGTATTTGTTAACAAAAATGAAGATAGATTAGTATGTAAAAGACAAAGTTATGATGACTTACTATCATTAGAGTTATAATAATAAATATAGAAATTTAAAGCCATTTATTGAATATTATCAATAAATGGCTTTTTAAGTGAGAAAACTAAATTGAGAATTATAATAATATATTAAATATGCAAATATAATTATAGAGATTATTTTAATAGACAAGATTAAACTTTATGGTAAACTATATATAATAAAATAGGGAGGATTTTAATGAAAATAAAATTATTAACAATATTAATATTTATAATACTTACTTTTACTGGTTGTTCTAAATCATCTGAAAGTAATCTTCTAAATGAAGCAAAAGATAAATTAGAAAATTATGAATACAAATCTGCTATGACTATATTATCACAGATAATCAATGAAGATGGTAACAACGATGAAGCTAGAGCAATGTATATACAAGCTAGGAAGATGTTTAATGCACAGCAGTATGAATCAAACAATGATTTTGAAAAGGCTATTAAAGAATTAGAAGATATTGTAGATATAAATAATGGTTCCAAGTTAATAAAAAAAGAAGCTATAAACAAAAAATCTGAGTTAGAAAAGCTACAGGAAGAAAAAGAAAAAAATTTTTAACAAAAAATATAATGACAAAGAATCTTCAAAAGAGCATATTAATAAGATTGAATATGAAATAAAAAACAACTATAAAGAAGAGCGAAAAGAAGAAGAGCCTAAAGACGGAGCTGATTCTAAAGAAAATAATAATGCAGAAAATATATAATAAAAACCTAGTGAAGACACAAATACTCTAGAACAAGGGAATATGAATCAAGGAAATAATATTGAAGAGAATTAAAAATGTTTATATCTGTAAAATAGATATATAAATAATAATTTAGGTAACATATATAATATTGTTACATAATAAAAAGTTTTACAATTTAGTTAAAGATTTTTGGACATTACACAAAATACAACATGATAGGAGGAATCTTTATCGACGTTAATATTAGAGATATAAGGCAAGTTTCAAATAACTTGTGCAAAGAAAATTTAAATACACATATAATTATCACTTTAGTTATAACGGCTATTACAATGAGTTTTGAGGCAATATTCCATATAGGTCATGATTATAGTGTTTATCCTATATCTAAAGAAGCAATATATTTTATGTTTCAACATTTTATAATATCTTATATAATATCTACTAGTATGAGAAACCATGAATATTCTGCTAAAGAAGTATTTAAAGAGTTTTTGTCTAAAATTACTCAGGTAGTACTTACAGGATTGGTTGTTTCTATTTTATCTTTTGGACTTATTTTTATAATAAATCAATTGTCCAAAGTATTAAGTGTATTATTATCTTATTTTGCAGCTTCTTTTGGAATGGAGTATGCAGATAATATTATTGAATTTATAGTTATAACAGGATCTTACTTATTTTCTATAATCGTATATTCCTTAATACCTGTATTATCTGCTTGTATACTATCTAATGACACAGAACACAAATTAAATGCTTTTAGTATTTTTATAGAAAGTGAAATATTAGTAAATAGGAGATTAATAGAATACGTAATATATTTTATAAGTAGTAAACTTATTGTTTTTTCTTTATTATCTTATATTGCAAAATTATATATAGAAAATTCGCCAATTTACTTATTAATAATACTATATCCTATATCAATTATGTTAGAAATATATGCTGAAATATACATATTAAACTTTTTCATGCATATAGGAGATAAGCATGTATATAATATTCCAATTGATACTATTATGAAGTTTAATCATGCTAAGTATGAAATTGATATTTTGTTTAAGAAAAAATTTGGTGAGGTTGGTTTAAAGTCACTATCACTTACTTTAATTTATACGTTAGTATTTATGGTAATAAGAAGTTTTTTATTAGATTCTTTTAAATATAATGATTTGATGCAAGATATAACAAGAGTAATGCTCGATGTTATACAGTTTGGTCTTATACTTAGAGCAATTAATAAGTCTATGAAATATCCAGATTACAATACTAAAGAAATTGTTACTATGAATATAAAAAGTGTCTTATATATCATACCGGTTTCAATATTTGTTGGAATAACATCAGTATTATTTTTCAGACCATTATTAGATTTTTTTAATAAACAATTAATATTATTTGAAAAAATATTAGAATCTCCAGTTTTTATGGTAATAGGAGTGCTGGTTTGGATATTTATAATGTACACTATAGTAATTATCACTGAAATGGTAATTATATCAATATATGGTATTGAAATTTATAGACATGATGAATTAAACCCAATAAAAGAATTAATTAAAAGTAATGAGATGCTAACTGGCAAAAAAGTTAACTTTTTTAAATTTATGGTTGTACATGTCTTTGATATAATTTTATGGATATCAATATTACAATTTTTATCCACTATCATATTACCAGGAGACATAGCAACAGTAGTAGAGTATAGTATATTTATATTAAAAGCCGTGTTTATAGCTAAATCAGCTTTAGGTATTTTAATATTTATGCCTGAAAGCATGGATGATTATATGTCTAATAGCAATTAGTAAAAAAAGAAATCATATTTTATGATTTCTTTTTTTATTTAAGCATATAGATTTTTCCATTGTGATTAATTGATTTTCTACAAAATTATTACTTAAACCTATAAAAATATTGTATCTAATTCATTTCATTATAACATATAAAAAACTTTTCTCTGAAGAGATTTTTAGAATGAACAGTCTCTTAAATATTATAATAAATCTTAGTTAATTATATACTTTTAATATTCATGAGTATTTTACTCATAAATTCTAAAATCATAATTAAATTTTTATAGAAGCACCTAAGAATATATCTAGATAAAAGTTTAAATTAAAATTATTATATATCTTTTCAAGAAGGATTATTTTTATTATTTAGGAAATAATAACTTATGTAATTATGGTTATATAAAAAGTTTACAATAATAATATTAAGTATCATTTAAATAAGACTAAAGACAGCGGAGGTATATTATATGAAATCTAGAAAAATTTTAATATTATTTATGACATTTATTGTGGGAGTATCTTCATTTACTGGATGTTCTAGAAAAACAAATCAAGAAGCAACAAATAATAATTATACTATAGCTATGATTACTGATGTTGCAGGTGTTAATGATCACTCATTTAACCAATCTGCATGGGAGGGTCTTCAAAAAGCTAAAAAAGACTTAGGGGTGAATATAAAATATCTAGAATCAAAACAAGATGCAGATTACACTACAAACGTTGAAACATTAGTTGATGAAGAGGTAGATTTGATATTAGGTGTTGGTTCGAAGTTAGCTCCAACTATAGAACAAGCAGCAAAAGATTATCCTGAACAAAAATTTATAATTGTTGATGAGACTTTTGAAGAAGTACCATCAAATGTTGAATCCGTATTATTTAATGCGGAACAATCTGCATTTTTGGTAGGTCTAATAGCTGGAAAAGTAACAAAAACAAATAATGTTGGATTTATTGGTGGAATGAAACTAGCCGTTATAGATACATTTAAATATGGATATATGGCAGGTGTTAAAACAGCAAATTCTGCATGTGAAATTCAAACTCAATATGCAAATTCATTCACCGACCAAGCTAAAGGAAAAGCAATTGCAACACAAATGATGTCGAATGGAGCAGATACAATATTTATAGCTGGAGGAGATGTTGGTACTGGAGCTATAGAAGCAGTTAAAGAAGCAGGAAAATATGCTATAGGTGTTGATAGAGACCAAAGCGATTTAGCTCCTGATAATGTGTTAACTTCTGCAATAAAAAGAGTAGATGTAGGAGTGTATGAATCTGTAAAAGATTTTATAGAAGGAAAATTTGAGGGTGGATCTACAACTATTTATGGATTAGGAGAAGAAGCTGTTGGAATACCAGATACAACTTCAAAATTAGTTTCACAGGATATAATAAACTATGTAAATAGTGAAAAGAAAAAACTAGAAAATGATGAAATAAAGGTACCAAAAACTGAAGAAGGATATAATGAATTTTTAAAGACTTTAAACAAATAATGTCTATATTAGCCTTATTAAGATTATATTTTATCTTGATGAGGCTTTTATTTTCTACAATATAAATTAACAACAAACTGAAAACTATATATACATAATCATATTTTTATTTTATTTTGATATATGGTAAAATGAACTTTATTAATTAAGTTTTAAAGGAGGATGAAAATGACCCAATTTATAAGTAAAGAAAAGATATTTGCAAATGCAACCCAATTAACAGAAATATTATTAGTAAGTTCAAATTATGAAGATTTTCATCAAAAACTAGTAAGTAGTAATTTAGATTATAAAGAAAGCAAAACATATGAGTTAGCTACAAGTGGATTTATTGATTTTAATCACCACTTATATGAAGATATAAATCATATGAATTCTATCAGCACAGGTTTATATTTGGAAAGATCTTTAGTTACTTTTAGAATATTCATATGGTCTTCTGTTGGAGAAGGTTTTGAAATATTTAAGCATGTACTTAGAGGAGTGGAAATAAATAATTTAAAAACTATAGAAGATATTAGAGAATATATTTTTAAATGTGTAAACGAGCTTGAGCAAGGGATAGTAAAAACCTATAATATGAGTTTAGAAAAATCTTTTGAACAATTTGGAAAAGGAATAGAAAATAAAAAATTACCTTTACCTAGTATATTAAGTTGTATAACTATAGAAAATAATTTACAAGATTTTAGATAATAATATTTATTAAAAAATAGATAAAAATTAAAATCTTTATAAAGAAAGGGAATTTATATACCTTTCTTTTTTGTTAAATAAGGATACATATACATTGACAATAATTAAAATTAAATATAAGATAAAGTAACTAATTTTAGAAAATAACAAAAATAAAATAATAGATTTAGAGGAAAAAAATGAGAAATATAAAAATGATAGTACAATACGATGGTAGTAATTTTAAAGGATTTCAAAGATTAAAAGATAATGATAATACAATACAAGGAAAAATAGAAGATGTTTTATGCAAACTTACTAATGAAAAAATTGAAATAATAGGTTCTGGAAGAACAGATATGGGTGTACACGCCATAGGGCAAACTGTAAATTTTAAAACTAATTCGAAAGAATCAGTTGAAAGGATTCAAAAATATCTTTATAATTATTTACCTGAGTCAATAGTAATAAAAAGTATTGAGGAAGTAAATGATAGATTTCATTCTAGATATAATGCAAAATCAAAGACATATTTATATAAAATAGATAATAATAAATTCCATAATCCTTTTAATAGAAAATACTCTTATCATATAGATAAGTTATTAAATTTAGAACTTATGAAAGAAGGAAGTAAGTATTTAATAGGAGAACATGATTTTTCAAGCTTTGCATCATCGAGATCAAAGAAAAAAAGTCATGTAAGAACAATTCAATCAATTAGTATTCAACAGGAAAATGATTTAATAGAAATTTATGTTCAAGGTGATGGTTTCTTGTATAATATGGTTAGAATTATAGTAGGAACTTTGGTAGATGTAGGATTAGGGAAAATAAGTCCGGAAGAAGTAAAAACTATATTAGAAGCTAAAGATAGAAAAATTGCTTGTGATACTGCACCAGCTAAAGGATTATTTTTATATAAAGTTCAGTATTAATTTTAAAATTATAGAGGAATATAATTTATCTCTATTAACTTAAAAATATTAAAAAAATATTTGATTGCTTGACAAAATAATAGTTTTAAACTACTATTTAAACATATTTAATTAAATACTATAAATTCTATGAAAAAGAAAAGTAACTTAAGGATGTTTTATAGAGAGTTGGGGATGGTGGAAGCCTGATGAATAGATTTAAGTGAATAGAGCTTTTGAGAAGATTTTGGGAAATTTAAGTATCTTAATCGGTGGCCTTGCCTTAAAAGGAAGAGTGAATAAGTTTAACTTATTAATTAGAGTGGTAACGCGGATAATATTCGTCTCTTGGTAATTCCAAGAGGCGTTTTTTATTACTTAAAAATAGTTTGATTATAAAAAGGGGGATTAAAAAATGAAAGAAAAAGTTATTTTAGCATACTCAGGAGGACTTGATACATCAATAATAATACCATGGTTAAAAGAAAATTATGATATAGATGTAATAGCAGTTTGTGCAAATGTAGGTCAAGATGATGATATGGAACAAATACATGAAAAAGCAATAGCTAGTGGAGCTATAAAAGCATATTGTGAAGATTTAAAAGAAGAATTTATAACTACTACAATATATGCAGCAATAAAATCTGAAGCTAAATATGAAGGAAGATATTTACTTGGAACTGCTCTTGCAAGACCTATAATAGCAAAGAAATTAGTTGATATAGCTCATAAAGAAGGTGCTAAATATATTTGTCATGGATGTACAGGAAAAGGAAATGATCAAGTAAGATTTGAAGGAACAATAGCTGCTTTAGATCCAGATATAAAAGTTATAGCTCCATGGAGAATGTGGGATATTAAATCAAGAGAAGATGCTATTGATTATGCTAATGAGCATAATATTCCAGTTGTAGCAACTAAGAAAAAAATATATTCAGTAGATGATAACTTATTCCATGTTTCTACTGAAGGTGGAGATATAGAATCTCTAGAAAATGAACATAAAAAAGATATTTACAAAAAAACTATGGATCCTTTAGATGCATGTAATACTCCAGAATATGTAAATATTTACTTTGAGCAAGGAATACCTAAAAAAGTTAATGATGAAGAATTGTCACCTGTTGAGTTATTAGAAAAATTAGATAAATTGGGATGTAAACATGGTATAGGTATAGTAGAAATATTAGAAAATAGACTAGTGGGAATGAAATCAAGAGGTATATATGAGACTCCAGGAGGGGAAATATTATATGCAGCTCATAATTTTTTAGAAAGTGCTACATTAGATAAAGATTCTCTTCATTTAAAACAAAAATTATCATTAGAATATGCTGATTTAATTTATAATGGTAAATGGTATTCAAAAGCATGTAAATCAATAAGTGCATTTATGGATGAAACTCAAAAAAATGTGACTGGTAGTGTTAAATTAAGATTATATAAAGGTAATATAAAGCCTGCTGGTATATTTACAGATAATGCCTTATACGATGAAAGTATCTCGTCATTTGGAGATAGCGAGTTATATGATCATAAGGATGCTGAAGGATTTATAAATTTATTTACTCTTCCATTAAAAATAAATGCAATGAAAGTAAATAAGTTAAAGTAAAATATTTAAATTATATAGGAGTAAGCTCATAATATTATGTGTTTACTCTTTTTATATTTTAAGAAATTATAAATTATATTAATTATGGATAATTTATAATCCAAACTGATAAATTTGAGCAACAGGCAAAGCCCTTGGTGATATGAAGTGGAGCGCTCAGGCAATGGTTCAAGCGAAGTAAATTTTTTTTATTTACTATTGATAATTTAGAATTTAATAAGAATAAGAGTTATTATATATATAGTAATACTAATTAAAATAGAATAAAATTAAAGCTTTATAATAAAAATACATATATATATAGAAAAATTATCTTGTAGAAATTTGATACATATATTAGTATTTACTATGGACACAATTAAAATTGAAATATTCAATAGTGAAAAGGAGAACAAATGAGAATTAATAAATATATAGCATCATGTGGAGTAGCATCTAGAAGAAAAGCAGAAGAACTTATTTTAGATAAAAAAGTTAGAGTAAATGGCAATATAATAGAAGAATTATCTTATCAAGTTGATGAAAATAAAGATATAGTAGAAGTTGATAATATAAAAATTACTTTAGATGAAAGAATGGTATACTTACTATTAAATAAGCCAGAAGGATATATAACAACTGTTAAAGATCAATTTGATAGACCTAGTGTGCTTGATTTACTAAGTGATGTCAAAGAAAGAGTATTTCCTGTAGGTAGACTTGACTATGAAACAAGTGGGCTTTTATTACTAACTAATGATGGAGATTTGACATATAAATTAACACACCCTAAACATGAAATAGATAAAACTTATGTGGCTAAAGTAAAAGGAATTTTAATTGAAGATGAAATTAAAAACTTTAGAGAGGGCTTATACATAGAGAATTACAAAACTGCGCCTGCTAAGTTAAAAGTATTAGATTCAGATAAAGTAAAAAATATATCTACTTTAGAAATAAAAATACATGAAGGTAAAAATAGACAAGTTAGAAAAATGTGTAAAGCTATTAATCATCCTGTTTTAAGATTAAAAAGAGTAGCTATGGGTAAAATTAGTTTAAAAAATTGTAAAATAGGTGAATACAGGTATCTAACAGAAGATGAAGTCAAATACTTAAAAAATATTTAGAGGTGTAAAATGTTAAGAGCAAAATATATAAATAAAATTACAGAAGTAAATAAACTTTTTTTAGACAAAATTATAAATAAAGATGATATTGTAATAGATGCAACTATGGGAAATGGATATGATACTATTTATCTTAGTAGATTAGTAGGAGAAAATGGAAAGGTATATGCTTTTGATGTTCAGGAAGAGGCTTTAAAATCAACTAGAAAAAAAATTGAAAAAGAAAATATGAATAATAGAGTAGAACTTATACTTGATGGCCATGAAAACTTAGATATATATGTTAAAGATCAAGTAGCTTGTGTAGTTTTTAACTTAGGTTATTTACCCAGAGCAAAGCATCAAATAATAACTAAGCCAGATACAACTTTAGAAGCTATTAAGAAGAGTTTAAATTTATTAAAGCCTAACGGAGTTATTAGTATTGCAATATATACTGGACATGAAGGTGGAATGGAAGAAAAAAATTATATAAGTGAATATTTAAATCATTTAGATCAAAATGAATTTAATGTTTTACATATGGAGTTTACTAATCAAATAAATAATCCACCAGAATTAATTTTAATCGAAAAAAAAGGATAGAAGTATTATAATTTAAAAAAATTCTAACAATTTTAATTATCTTATTGATAAATAGTGTTATAATAAAATTGCTAGAATTAGCAATTCTAACAATTATGATATGTTTTTTACGAAGAAGAGGAGCAGATTATGGAATTAAAGAATAATGTGAATGATAGTAAACAATTAATTTCAATTATACAAGCACGTTACTCGAAAATGAGTAAAGGTCAAAAGCTAATAGCACAATATATTATAAAAAATTACGATAAAGTTGCTTTTATGACTGCAAGTAAATTAGGGGAAACTGTAGGTGTTAGTGAATCAACAGTAGTTAGATTTGCAAATGCACTAGGTTATTCAGGATACCCTAAACTACAAGATGCATTACAAGAGCTTATAAAAAATAAACTTACTACTGTACAAAGGGTTGAAATGTCTAATCAAGATTATTCTGATGATGCTACAATTCTTAGTAAGGTTTTAAAAAGTGATATAGATAATATTAGAGGTACATTAGAAGAAATTGATCCTAAAACATTTAAAGATGCCTCTGAAGAGATTTTAAAAGCTAGAAAAATATACATACTAGGTATGAGGAGTTCTTATGTTATAGCACAGTACTTAGGCTTTTATTTAGATTTAATTTTAGATAACGTACATATAATAAGAATGGATATGGGAGATGTATTTGAGCAAATAGTCCGTATAAACGAAGAAGATGTAGTTATAGCATTTAGTTTCCCTAGATATTCAAAAAAATCATATCAAGTTGTTGATTATGCAAAAAGTAAAGGAGCTCATATAATTTCTATAACGGATAGTTATTTTGCTCCTGTTGCATGTTTATCTGATAATACTTTACTTGTTAAGAGTAATATGGCATCTTTTGTAGACTCGTTAGTACCAGCAATGACTATAGCTAATGCTTTAGCCATATCAGTTGGTATGAAAGAGAAGGAAGAAATTAAAAAATATTTCGATGACTTAGAACAAATTTGGGAAGAATATTCTATTTACGAATAACTTAAAAAAACATTGACAAATAAAATAAAAATAAATATCATTAATAATAACTAGTTAATATATTAAATTCTATGATAAAGAGAGTAGGTTAAATTAAGTTTATAGAGAGCTGGGAATGGTGGAAGCCTGGTATCGAGATTTAAGCTGAAAAGAGCTTTGGAGAAGATTATTTGAAATTAAGTATGATAATCGGTTTTCCGCCTTAAGGATTTGAGTGGTTAAGATTATCTTAGCAATTAGAGTGGTAACACGGTATATATCGTCTCTTGGTTTTAAAACCAAGAGACTTTTTTAATTGTGAAATTTAATTTTAGCAATTAGAGTGGTACCGCGAGTTTTCGCCTCTTAGTAATATTACTAAGGGGCTTTTTGATTGCTTTAAAATAAAAAGGGGGTAATTATATGAAAAAAATAAGTTTAAAGGGAAGAAGTTTTTTAACATTAAAGGATTTTACAAAAGACGAAATCAAATATCTTTTAGCATTGTCAAGTTATTTAAAAACGAAGAAGAAAGTAGGAATAAAGGGGAACTTGCTAGAAGGTAAAAATATCGTATTAATATTTGAAAAAAACTCAACAAGAACAAGATGCTCTTTTGAAATTGCTGCAAATGATGAGGGAGCATATACTACATTTATAGGACCAGCAGATTCTCATATAGGTAAAAAAGAGTCTATAGAAGACACAGCAAAAGTTTTAGGAAGATATTATGATGGTATAGAATTTAGAGGCTTTAAGCAAGAAACTGTTGAAATATTAGCAAAATACTCGGGTGTTCCAGTATGGAATGGACTTACAGATACTTACCATCCAACACAAGTTTTAGCGGATTTACTTACAGTTACAGAATATGTAGACAAATCTTTTGATAAAATAAAATTTGTATATGTAGGGGATGCAAGAAATAATATGGGAAATTCTCTTATGATAGGATGTGCTAAATTAGGTATAAACTTTGTTTCTTTAGCTCCAAAAGAATTATGGCCAGATAGAGAACTTTTAGATGAAATGGAAGAAGTAGCTAAAAAATCAAACGGTAGTATTACTTTAACAGAAAATATACATGATGTAAAAGGTGCAGATGTAATTTATACAGATGTATGGGTATCTATGGGTGAAGAAAATCAGTATGGAGAAAAAATTAAATTATTAAAAGATTATCAAGTTAATATGGAAATGATAAAGAAAACAAAAAATGATGATGTGATTTTTTTACACTGCTTACCTTCATTTCACGATTTAAATACTAAAGTAGGTCAGGATATTTATGAAAAATTTGGATTAAAAGAACTTGAAGTTACAGATGAAGTATTTAGATCTAAATACTCAAAAGTATTTTATGAGGCTGAGAATAGAATGCATTGTATTAAAGCTGTTATGGTAGCGACTTTAGTAGATGTTGATATGAGCGTAAAACATAATTAAATATAAGTTATGAAAAAAGGATTAATCTATTATTAATCCTTTTTTTGTTTATGAGAAAACTATATTGCTTAGGTATTTGTAGGTTATCTACGAAGTAAATGAATATCAACAAATGTACAGATAAAAACACTTTGAATAAATGAATTCTCTAAAGTGGTCAAGAAGGAATTGCGTTGGTGATATTAGCTGATAGAGTGTTTATAATTATTGATTATGTTTAAAGATAGTTAGAAAAAATATTATCCAGTAAATATAATTAAGTCAAAAGTTAATATTCAAATAAAACACTTTGATTTTTAATAAATATTGCAAGTTATAAAAAAAATATTGCAAAAAATCACAAATGTAATTATAATCTTATTATAATATAAGTATTGATATAGCTATATAATAATGTTTATAATTAAATGCTAATAAATAACTTTTATAAAACGTGAAAGTTTATTTTGTTGTATTGCAAAAACTTGTGGAATTTATAGGGGGATAAGTATGTGTGTATTAGATAAAGTAAAGGGAAAAAAAATAAGAATAGTAGATACAACTCTTAGAGATGGAGAGCAAACAGCTGGTGTAGCTTTTGCAAATCAAGAAAAAATTGCTATAGCTGAGACTTTAAGCGATATGGGTATAGATCAATTAGAAGTTGGAATTCCAACTATGGGTGGGGATGAAAAGGCTGCAATAAAATCCATATGCAAAAGAAATTTAAAATCTAGTATCATGGCATGGAATAGGGCTGTGATAAAAGATATAGAAGAGTCTATAGACTGTGGAGTTGATGCAGTAGCCATATCTTTATCTGTTTCTGATATTCATATAGAGCATAAGTTAAAAAAATCTAGAGAATGGGTACTTGAGAATATGTATAACTCAGTAAGTTATGCTAAACGTAATGGATTATATGTATCTGTAAATGGAGAAGATGCATCTAGAGCAGATACAGACTTTTTAATAGAATTCATTAATATTGCAAAGGAAGCAGGAGCTGATAGATTTAGATATTGTGATACTGTTGGAGTAATGGAACCTTTTACTATTAGAAAAACTATTGAGAAATTATACAAGACAACAAATTTTGCTATAGAAATGCATACTCATAATGATTTTGGAATGGCGACTGCAAATGCAATTGCAGGAATTTTAGGTGGAGCAAACCATATAGGTGTCACAGTTAATGGATTAGGTGAAAGAGCAGGGAATGCAGCTCTTGAAGAAGTTATAATGTCTTTAAAATATGTTTATGGTTATGAAACTAATATAGATACAAGAATGTTTAGAGAAATATCTAAATATGTGTCACAAGCATCTGGAAGGGAATTACCATCATGGAAAGCTATTGTTGGGACAAATATGTTCAGACATGAGTCAGGAATTCATGCAGATGGAGCTATGAAGAATCCTAAAAATTATGAGGCCTTTGATCCTAGTGAAGTAGGTCTTGAAAGACAAATAGTAATAGGTAAACATTCTGGTAAAGCTGCTATAATAAATAAATTTAAAGAATATGGAATTGAGTTAAGTAATAAAGAAGCAGATGATATGCTCATATTAATAAGACAAACAGCAGTAAGTATGAAAAGAAATTTATTTGATAAGGAAATTGTATCAATATATAAAGATTTAAAAAATAATAGAATATATCTATAAAAATATAATAAACAGTAATAGTTAGGGGAGGAAAGTCAGTGGGAGAAAATTTAACATATAAAATATTAAAAAAACATTTAGTAAGTGGAGAATTGAAATCAGGCAATTTTATTTCTATAAAAATAGACCAAACACTTACTCAAGATTCAACAGGAACAATGGCATATTTACAGTTAGAAGCAATGAATATAGATAAAGTAAATACAAAAAGAAGCATTGCATTTATAGATCATAATATGCTTCAACAAGGATTTGAGAATGCAGATGATCATAAATATATTCAAACTGTTGCTAAGAAACATGGGATTTATTTTTCTAAACCAGGTAATGGAATATGTCATCAAGTATTCTTAGAACGATTTTCTACACCTGGAGACACTTTACTAGGATCTGATAGCCATACACCAACAGCTGGTGCAGTAGGGATGATTGCTATTGGTGCAGGTGGATTAGATGTAGCTTTAGCTATGGCTGGTAATACTTATAGTTTAAAATGCCCTAAAGTTGTAAAAGTAAATTTAACAGGCAAACTCGGGTATATGACATCTTCAAAAGATATAATTCTTGAAATCTTAAGAAAATGTAGTGTTAAAGGTGGAGTAGGAAAAGTATTTGAATATTGTGGGGAAGGTGTCAAAACATTGTCTGTACCACAAAGAGCTACTATAACTAATATGGGAGCTGAATTAGGAGCTACTACTTCAATTTTTCCAAGTGATGAAAATACATTAAAGTTTTTGAAAGCTCAAAATAGAGAGGATGAGTTCATAGAACTAAAAGCAGATGATGATGCTATTTATGATGAAGAAATAAATATAAATTTAAATGAATTAGATCCATTAGCGGCTATGCCTCACTCTCCAGATAATGTGAAAAAGGTAACTGATATAGGAAAAATAAAAATCGACCAAGTTGCCATAGGAAGTTGTACAAATTCATCATATGAGGACTTGATGAAAGTTTCACAAATACTAAAAGGAAATAAGGTTCATGAAGATGTAAGTTTAGTAATAGCACCTGGTTCGAGACAAGTTATGGAAATGTTATCTAGAAATGGAGCCTTAGGAGATATAATAAGTTCAGGAGGTAGAATATTGGAAAATTCATGTGGACCATGTATAGGAATGGGGCAATCTCCTGGGACAAATAGTGTGTCTTTAAGAACATTTAATAGAAATTTTTATGGAAGAAGCGGAACACTTACTGCTGATGTATATTTAGTGAGCCCTGAGGTTGCAGCTGTATCAGCTATAAAAGGAGAGTTAACAAATCCTAAAGAATTAGAAGTAAATTTTAATCAAATAGAAATAGATAGATTTATTATAGATGATTCTATGATAATTAAACCTGAAGAAGGTACCAATGAAGTTGAAGTAAAAAGAGGTCCAAACATAAAACCATTCCCTTTGAATACTCCTCTAGAAAATCAATTAACAGGAAAAGTAGTTTTAAAGGTTGGAGATAACATAACAACAGATCATATTATGCCTTCAGATGCTAAGTTACTGCCATTTAGAAGTAACGTACCATATTTATCTGAATACTGTTTTAATACAATCGATAAAGATTTTCCATCTAGAGCTAAAATAAATCCAGGAGGATTTATAATTGGTGGAGAAAATTACGGTCAAGGATCATCAAGAGAACATGCAGCTTTAGCACCTTTATATCTAGGTATAAAAGCTGTTATTGTTAAAAGTTTTGCAAGAATTCACAAAGCTAATCTAATTAATAGTGGAATAATACCGATGGTTTTTTCAAATATAGAAGACTATGATGACATATGCCTTATGGACGAATTAGAGATTGATGATTTAACTAAAGTTATTGAAAAAGGAACTATAAAAATAAAAAATATGACAAGACAAAAAGAATACGATATAAAAATTGAATTATCTGAAGATGAAATTGAAGTAATAAAGCATGGAGGTAAGTTAAATTATACTAAAGCAATTATTAATAAAAAGGAAAATTTAAATGAGGTGAGTATAAATGTATAAAATAACTCTAATACCGGGTGATGGAATAGGTCCAGAGGTGACAGAGGCTATGGTTAGAGTAGTAGAAGCATCTGGCATTAACATAGAATGGGAAAGGATATATGCAGGAGAAAAAGTAATAGAAGAATATAATACACCAATTCCAAATTATGTAATAGACAGTATAAAGAAAAATAGAATTGCAATTAAAGGACCAATTACAACTCCAATAGGTGAAGGTTTTAAAAGTGTAAATGTAACACTAAGACAAAATCTTGATCTATATGTAAATTTAAGACCAATAAAAAGCTTCAAAGGTATAAAATCAAAATATGAAGATGTAGACTTAGTAATTGTTAGAGAGAATACAGAAGATTTATATGCAGGAATAGAGCATAAAATAGGAGATTATGGAGCTGAAAGTATAAAATTAATTACTAAACCTGCTTGCGAAAGAATAATCAATTTTGCCTTTAATTATGCAAAAGAAAATAATAGAAATAAGGTTACAGGAGTACACAAGGCAAATATAATGAAGCTTAGTGATGGATTATTTTTAAATACATTTAAAGAAATTTCTAAATCTTTTAATGTAGAATCAGATGATTTAATAGTAGATGCAGCAGCGATGAATCTTGTATTGAACCCAGAAAAGTACGATGTCATGGTTATGCCCAATTTATATGGAGATATATTATCTGATTTATGCGCTGGACTTGTGGGAGGACTGGGAATAATACCAGGTGCAAATATTGGCAAAGAGTATGCAGTTTTTGAAGCAGTACACGGTAGTGCACCACAAATAGAAGGGAAAAATGTTGCTAATCCAACTGCACTAATACAATCAGCAATAATGATGTTAAGATATTTAGGAGAGCATAAATATGCTAGAAAAATAGAAAAGGCACTAGAAACGGTATTTATTAAAGGAGAAAAATTAACTGTAGATTTAGGTGGAAAAAGTAGTACTCAAGAGTTTACGGATGAAATTATAAAAAACTTATAAAATAGCTTCCATTTGGGAGCTTTTTTATTTTTTTAATAAAGAAAATTAAGAAATTGTAATGAGAATACTTCCTAGTAGAATTTAATAATAAATTAAAATATTATTGATATTAATATGATATAATATTAAATAAAAAGCAATGGAGTCAAAATGAAAGAAAAATACTATGATAAACTATTTAATATTAATACTATAGGAAACCAAAACTGGAAAATAACATCTATACATAACCATCCATATGAACCTACACTGTACATTGCACTAGAAGAACTATTTAAAAATTATCAACTTTTAGAAAATGATTATGTAGTTGACTTTGGATGTGGTATGGGAAGATTACTATTTTTTATTAATTACTATTTCAAGTCTAATGTTACAGGTATAGAAGTAAATGAAAGATACTATAAAGAAGCATTATACAATAAAATTAATTATGGAAAAAAAAATAAGAAATGTCTAGATAAAATAAATTTTATCTGTACCAAGGCACAAAATTACAAAATTAAAAGCTTAGAAAATAAATTTTATTTCTTTAATCCTTTTTCAATTCAAATATTTTCTAAAGTTATAGATAATATATTAGAATCTTATGAAAAAAATCCTAGGAATATGGATATCATCATGTACTATCCATCTCAAGATTACTTAGATTTTTTAGATTATAAGACACCTTTTATGATGCATGAAGAAATATTATTAAAGGATTTATATTGTAAAGATGACAAAGAAAAATTTGTGATTTATTCTTTACATTACTATTAATTATATTAATACCACAAATGAGAGTAATAACATTAAAATATTTATTAAGTATTATTTCATATGTAATTTGCATATTATCATTAGTTTTGAAAGTTATATATTATGAAAGATAAATCAAACTAACAAAATTAAAATATATTAAAAATGAGGTAAAATATGAATACTAAAAAAACAGCATTAATAACAGGCGCATCTAGAGGTATTGGTAGAGAAGTAGCTAAGTTATTCGCTAAAAATAATTATAATGTAGTGATTAACTATAATAAATCAGAAAAAGAAGCTCAAGATCTATTAGAAGAATTAAATAATGAAAACTTGAGTGTTAGAATTTTCAAAGCAGATATCTCAAATCCTCAAGAAGCTAATTCATTAGTAAACTATACAATAGGCCAATTCGAAAGAATTGATGTATTAATAAATAATGCGGGAATAAGTAAATTTAATTTATTTACAGATATAAGCTATGAAGAATGGCATGAAGTAATGAATGTTAACTTAAATTCAGTTTTTTATGTGACAAAAAAGGCTTTACAATATATGATTCCCGAGTTACAAGGAAAAATCATAAATATATCGTCTATATGGGGAATAGTAGGAGCTTCAAATGAAGTTCATTATTCAGCTTCTAAGGCAGCTTTAATAGGAATGACAAAAGCTTTAGCTAAAGAACTTGGTCCATCAAATATACAAGTGAATGCTATTGCACCAGGTGTTATAGAAACAGATATGATAAAAGATATAGATGATGATACTATAGATATGTTAAAATATGATACACCTCTTATGAGAATAGGCAAACCAATAGATATTGCAAAATGTGCTTTATTTTTAGCACAAGATGGGGGTGACTTTATTACAGGTCAAGTAATAAGTTCCAATGGAGGTTTTGTAATATATTAGTCAAGTTATTTATGATTAATTTAAACTTCATCTACAAAAGAAAAGATATTATAAAATTCTTATGTGCCTTTGGCTAGTAATCTTCAAAACTACATTTTGTAGTTATAAAATGTAAACAAAAAATTAATTCACCTTCTTAATCTATTCATGATAAAGATGGTTAATACATAAGTATAATTTTTAAAACTCAAGGTGAACTGATAATAGTTCATCTTTTTATTATATAACAATAACTTGGCTAATATCATTAGTTAAAATCAAATCTAGATAATATACCATCTTAACTTAATTTTAGCTTCTTTAAATAATTAAATATATATTAAGGGCACTTAATTTAAAATTTTATACAAAATTATTTTATTATATAGTGTTATGAACTGTGTATATAAAATATAGTGTAGATTGATTTACATTTTATGTATAATATTAAATGTAAGGAGTATTTAAATATTGGAGGTAAAATATGTATAGTTTTACAAATGATTATAGTGAAGGGGCTCACGAAAATATACTTAATGCACTAATGGAGAGCAATTTAAAACAAAGTTCAGGTTATGGATTAGATGAATACTGTGAAAAAGCAAAGGATATACTAAAAAATGTATTGAAAAATGATGATATAGATATTCATTTTATACCAGGGGGTACACAAGTCAACCTAATATGTATATCATCATTTCTGAGACAACATGAAGCTGCTATCGCTGCTAATACAGGACATATTGCAGTTCATGAAACTGGAGCAATAGAAGCCTGCGGCCATAAAGTCATTACTGTAAACAGTAATGATGGAAAGCTTAATAAAGAAATGATTAAAAATATATTAAAAATTCATAATGATGAACATATGGTTAAACCTAAATTAGTTTATATTTCCAATTCAACCGAAATAGGAACAATTTATAATAAAAAAGAACTAAGTGATTTATACAGTTTTTGTAAAGAAAATAATTTAATATTATTTATAGATGGAGCTAGAATGGGCTCTGCTATTACAAGTAAAGAAAATGATTTATTACTAAGTGATTTAGTAAATTTATGTGATGCATTTTATATAGGAGGTACAAAAAATGGGGCACTATTTGGTGAAGCATTAATTATATGTAATGATAATTTAAAAGAAGACTTCAGATATAATATAAAACAAAAGGGTGCTCTTCTTGCAAAGGGAAGACTATTAGGTATACAATTTATAGAGTTATTCAAAGATGATCTATTTTTTGATTTAGCTAAACATGCCAATGATATGGCTTCGCTTATACAAGATGAGTTGATTAATCAAGGTTATAAATTATTAATTAAATCACCTACTAATCAAATTTTTCCTATACTTCCTAATAAATCAATAGAAAAGTTAAGAGATAAATATACATTTAATACTTGGGAAGAGTATGATGAAAACCATACTATAATTAGGCTTGTAACTTCATGGGCTACTGATAAAAATAAAGTAATATCATTCATAGAAGATTTAAAACAAATTTAATTACTATTCAATTTAAGAAAGGAAGTTTAAAATGCTTGAACTAAAGAATATATCTTTTAAAGTAAAAGCTTTAGACAACTCAGAAGAAATAACAATACTAGATAATATAAGCTTTGAAATAGAAAATGGAAAAATTTTAGTAATAACTGGTCCAAATGGTGGAGGTAAGTCAACTTTAGCAAAAATAATAATGGGAATTGAAAAACCAACTGGTGGTAAAATTATTTTTGATGGAGAAGACATAACTAATCTAAGTATTACTGAAAGGGCTAAACTTGGTATAGGATATGCTTTCCAGCAACCTCCTAGGTTCAAAGGTGTAACGGTTGAAAAATTATTACATCTAGCATCTGGGGAAAATTTATCAGAAGAAAAGTGTTGTGAATATTTATCTAAAGTAGGTTTATGTTCAAGAGAGTATTTAAAAAGGGATGTGGATAACTCACTTTCTGGAGGAGAATTAAAAAGAATAGAAATCGCTTCTTTAATGGCTAGAAATCCAAAAGTTTCTATATATGATGAGCCAGAAGCAGGTATAGATTTATGGAGTTTTTCCATGCTTGTAGATATGTTTAATAATTTTAAAAGTTACAATGAACAAAGTATAGTCATAATTTCTCATCAAGAGAGAATAATTGAATTAGCAGATAATCTTATGATAATTGCAGATGGAAAAATAAAAAAATTAGGACAAAAAAATGAAATTTTACCTTTATTACAAAGTGGAATGAAAGACTGTTTATGCCAAATGAAGGAGGTTGCACTTACTCATGAGCAATATAATGATTAAAAACTTATTAAAAACTATTGCAGATATAACAGGAGAGGAAGAGGGTGCTTTTAATCTTCGCAGTAATGGTTGTGGTGTAGAAAGAAGATCTAGTGATAATATCATAATTACACCAAAAGAAGATAAACCAGGTATAAACATAACAATAAAACCTAATACAAATAATGAAACAGTGTATATACCTGTTGTTATAACAGAAGCTGGTGTGAATGATTTAGTATATAATGATTTTTATATTGGAGAAAATTCTAATGTAACAATAGTTGCTGGATGTGGTATACATAATGATGGAGACAATAATAGTCAACATGATGGTATTCATACATTTTATATAGGAAAAAATTCAAAAATAAAATATAGTGAAAAACATTATGGTGAAGGAAACGGTATAGGTGAACGTATTTTAAACCCTACTACTATAGTAAATATGGAAGAAAATTCTTATTGTGAAATGGATATGACACAAATTAAAGGTGTTAACTCTACTAAAAGACAAACAGAAGTTAATTTAAATAAAGGAGCAAAGCTTATAATAAATGAAAAGTTAATGACCCATGATAGCCAAAGTGCTCACTCAAATATAATATGTAATTTAAATGGTGAGAACTCTGTCTTACAAATAATTTCTCGCTCTATTGCTAAAGACAACTCTGTTCAAGTATTTCATCCTATAGCAGTTGGAAATAATAATTGTAAAGCTCATATTCAATGTGCATAAATAACCTTTTTACCAATTTATACTACATAACAACACTGTATTTCCAACGTATTCAGCTGCAAATTACCAATTTTTAGGATATATTCTTTACTGACAATATACTGACAATTAGTTTTTTAAACTTCCGCTGACAATATACTGACAACAAACTGACACTATTAAAATAAAAGAAAAGGAGAAAAATCCTTTTCTTTTATTTTAATGATAGTAAGCTTTCTAAATTAGAAGTAGCATTTTTATCCATTTCTTCTAAAGTATGAGTGTATATATTTAATGTTGTTCTTATATCAGAGTGACCTAATCTTGAGCTTACAGTTTTAATATCTGTATTAGCAGCAATAGATAAAGTTGCAAAGCTATGCCTTAAATCGTACATTCTTATTCTTCTTAAATTATATTTCTTACAAAACCTATCAAATTGGTAATATAAGGTAATCATTTTCCACATTTCTAATTTTGTATTTAAACATACTAAATTATAAGTGTTATAGAGAACTCCTTCACTGTGTAATTTTTCTTGTCTCTGTTTTTCATTTTCTAGTTTTTTTAATAAATAAGATGGTATAGATATTACTCTTTTAGATCTTTTCGTTTTAGGTTCTTTGAAATAAGATTCTCCATCAATTTCATAAACACTCTTATTTATAGATAGAGTTCCTTTATTAAAATCTACATCATCCCAACTTAAAGCCATCGCTTCACCTTTTCTTAATCCAGCTAACATCATAAGTAAAAGAGGTAACTCTAGCACTTTTCCATCGACATATTCCATAGCTTTTAGTGCTTCTTCTTTACTCCAGCTAGAAGCTTGTACTTTTACATTTTTCTTAGGTACTTTTATAAAGTCTGTTAAGTTTTCAGGGATTTCTTTAAATCTATATGCTTCCCTTAGTGTTACTCTTAAAATAGCATATCTAGATTCAGCACTGCTTCCTCCGTGTTCTTTATATATAAGATTAACCCATTTTTGTAATTGATATATTGTAACATCTTTCAATAAAATATCTTTAAAGAAAGGTTCTATAGAAGCTCTTATAATACTTTCTCTTTTTTTTATTGTATATGGAGATAAATTATTTTTATTATCTTCTAAAAACTTATAACATCTATCAACTAAGCTTATGTTCTTATTAATTATAAATTTATTGTTATTTATAGAACTCTTTAAATCAATTAAATGCCTTTCTGCTTCTTTTTTTGTTTTATATTTCCCTATACTTTTTTGCTTTGATTTTCCGTTTTCATCAATATACTCTATATAGACATTATAGTTTTCACTTCTTTTTCTTATAAATGTACTTTTAATTTCATAATTATCTAACATTGTATCACTCACTTTCTTAAAAACTCTCATAAATATATATATTTGGAAGCTTAGTAAGTATTAGATGTTTATTATTACTTACTTTTATACTTTGTTTTTGAAGTGATAAATATTCTAATCTTTTTTTTAGGATATTCAAAGAAATATCTAAATACTCAGCCATATCATATATATTAGTTATATTTTTATTTAAAGCACAAATTATTTCCTCTTCTGTTACAAGAAACTCACAAGCCCATTTATCTGCTTTATTTTCAAATTTATTATTATATAATCTTTCTCTGTAATTTTTATTTTCTAATGTATTACCTATAGTTGTGAAGTAA
>NZ_JAGHFM010000328.1 GCF_017888745.1 Terrisporobacter sp.
ATATTTTTTTTATATTAATTTTGTCTAGTTTTTCTACATCAATTTCACTCATACATTCTAAAAGTATATTTTCTATTTTTACTATTTTTTTAGAATATATTAATTCATTACATATATTTTTACAATTAATATTCAATTCTTCTATTATATAATCAATTATTGTTAATCTTTTAATCAAATCTTTTTCTATTTTTTTTAATACAATTATTTTTTTAAACAAATTATCAATTTTCTTATCATCAAATTCTTCTGAAATATTTAAATAATTAAATATCTTTGTTTTAAATAAATATATTAAGTTTTCAGGTCTATCACTTAAAATTATTTTGCTAAATTCATCTGTTATTCTTTCTTTACTTATATTTTCTATTATATGTGCATTATCATAAATAGCCTTAAGTGTATCTTCTTCTATATCAAAATCTAATTTGCTAGAAAACCTTATAGCTCTTATCATTCTTAATCCATCTTCATTAAATCTTTCATTTGGATTACCGACTGTTTTAATAATTTTTTTATCTATATCTGATTTGCCTCCAAATATATCTACTAACTTAGTTTTTTCATTATAGGCCATTGCATTTATGGTAAAATCTCGTCTTTTTAAATCATCTTGTAAATTACAAGTAAATTTAACCTTATCTGGTCTTCTATGATCTTTATATTCTCCTTCTATTCTATATGTTGTTATTTCATAAATTTCATTATCAATTACTACACTTATAGTTCCATGTTCTATACCTGTTTCTATACATTTAAATTCTTTAAATATCTCCATTATTTTTTGTGGTGTTGCACTAGTAGTTATATCATAATCATGAGGTTGTATCCCAATTACACTATCTCTTACACATCCACCTACAATAAAAGCTTCATAATCATTTTCATCTATTTTGTCTATTATATATTTTACTTTTGGAGGTAAAAATATTTTCACTTTATGCATCTCCTTATATTGATGTTTAATTAATAAAAAAATAAAGCCTCCTAAATAGATAGAAGGCTTCGAGTAATCAACTTATAATTTATTTAACCATACTATGCTCTAATCTTAATTTATCTGCAATCATTGCTATAAATTCAGAGTTAGTTGGTTTTCCTTTTGTGTTATGAACTGTATAACCAAATAACTGATTTATTGTATCAACTTTCCCTCTACTCCACGCAACTTCTATTGCATGTCTTATTGCTCTTTCAACTCTACTTGGTGTAGTGTTATATTTTTTTGCAATGCTTGGGTATAATTCTTTAGTTACAGCACCTAAAAGTTCCACATTATCTATAACCATTTTTATAGCTTCCCTCAAATATAAATATCCTTTTATATGCGCTGGAACTCCTATTTCATGGATTATATTTGTTATTTCAGTTTCTATATTTCCAGAATTTTTAACGAAATCACTTCTAGTCATTTGTACTTCTTGACTTGGTCTTGATTTTGTTTCAGCACCTACAACTTTATTTGTAACCAATTCTCTGATTCTATTTATAAATATAACAAAATCAAAAGGTTTTACTATATAATAGTCTGCTCCTAAATTTATAGCTGTTTGTGTTATTTTGTCTTGACCAACTGCAGATAATACTATTATTTTTGGTTGTTTTGGTAAGTTCATTGAGTTTAGTTTTTCAATTACACCAAGTCCATCCAAATGCGGCATAATAACATCTAAAACTAATAAGTCTGGTTGAGTTTTTTGTACTAGATCAAGAGCCTCAATACCATCTTTAGCAATTCCTAATATTTCAATATCATCTTCATTAGATAAATATTCCTTTAATAGTTGGCAAAAATCTTTATTATCATCTGCTAACACTATTTTAATCTTTTCATTCACTAAAATTCCCCCCAATAATAAGTTTTTTCATTTTAAATTATTTTCTATCCTACTCTTTAAGGTTTATTCGACACTGTAAAATTATATTCCTTCAAAGTATTAAAATATTTTCTTATCAATTTACAATTTTAACATTTCATCAATAAAAATTCCATATCCTTTTTTAGGATTATTTTTAAATACATAAGTTAAACTGCCAATAAGCTTGTTATTTTGTATTATAGGAGCACCACTCATACCCTTTACAATTCCTCCTGTATAGTCAATTAATTCATTATCGACTACTTTTATTAACATATTACTTTCTTCTTTTATAATTTTTTCTATTTTTATTTTGTATGGCTCTATAATTCCTTTTTCAGATTGGAAGAGTATGTAGGCTTCTCCAACTTTTACATCATCTTTTTTGCCTATTTCGATAAGTGGTAAATTGTTTTCACATTTAAAGTTAAAAAGTTTCCCTTTAATGCCATTATTTGAGTTTATTGAAAAATTCCCTACAGAATTATCATAATTTACTGTCGCTTTTATTTGACCTATATTGTTTTTATCTTTTTTTAATATTTCTACTCTAGATGTGTTATATATATTACCTTCTTTTATGCTTAGTAACTTATCTGTATCTGTATCACAAATTCCATGACCTATAGCATAAAATTCATTATTTTGGGGATTATAACAAGTTAGAGTTCCTATACCAGATATTTTATCCCTAACCCAAAGCCCTAATCTGTATTTATCATCTTCATATTTTGTTTTTATTGTAGAAACTTTAGTTTTATTATTTCTTTCATAAGTGACTTTAACTTCATCCATGCATAAAGTATTTAAAATACGTCCTATATCTTCACTGTTATTTATTTTTTTATTTTCTATAGAGATAATATTATCCCCTATTTTCATACCTCCAACATACTCTATATCATCATCTTCAAATCCTATAACTAAAGCTCCATCAGTATTCGCCTTAATTCCTACTATATTTCCCAAAGGATATACATACTGCTTATTATATATACTTTCAGTCTTAAATACTTCTGTTACTTTACAAACCTTATTTTTATAAATATAAATACTACAAAGTAATATAGTAAAAATTAAAAAAGTACTAATTAATAATCTATTTTTTATTATTTTCATCTTAAATACCATATCCTTCTAATTATAATTTCTATATTATAATTCCATATGATAAAGAAAATATTCAACAAATTTAATCTATTAATCAAATTATAATTTCCCTACAATAAATAAATTTATTTCAATCCATATTGCCAACAACTTCATCATTTGCTCAAAAGCTAATTTTAAGGGATTATAAATTATCCTCAATTGAAATAATTTATAATCCCTCAATAAAAAAAGAATAGAAATTAATTTCTATTCTTTTAATAATATTTAAATATTATTTTATCTTAGAAAAAGTATAATTAATGATTTTTCTTAGTTAAATTAACTATTTCTCTAGCATGTTCTATAGTAGTTTCAGTTATATTACTTCCAGCTATTAATCTAGCTATTTCTTGTATACTTTTTTCTTGATCTAATCTTTTTATAGTTGTATATGTTCTATTCTCATCACTATTTTTTTCTATACAAAAATGAGTATCTGCATTAGCTGCAATTTGTGGAAGATGAGTTATACATAATATTTGTTTTTTTCTAGCTATATTATGCAGTTTTTCCCCTACAACTTGTGCCGCTATTCCACTTATACCTGTATCTATTTCATCAAATACTATAGTACCTATTTCATCTATATCTGCAAGTATAGTTTTGAAAGCTAGCATAAATCTAGACATTTCTCCTCCTGATGCAACTTTATAAATAGGCTTCATATCTTCACCTAAATTGAAAGATATCATAAATTCAACATCATTATTTCCATGTTGAGAATAGCTAATTTCTGTAAAATTAACTTTAAAAGTTACACCTTTCATATCCAGTGATTTAAGCTCTTTAAGTATAGCTTCTTCCAAATCAACAGCTACTTCTTTTCTTACATTTGTTAATAAGTCTGCTTTTTTACTTAATTCTTCTTCAAGAATTTCTAGCTTATTTTTTAGCTCTTCAGCCATTTCATCTCTATTAATTATTTCTTCTAATCTTGTACTTATTTTTTTGTGATAATTTAAAATATCTTCTATAGTATCACCATATTTTCTTCTTAAATTATTTATTTCATCAACCCTAGATTCTATTTGTTCAAGTGCATATGGTTCAAAATCAATATTTTCTTTATAATTCCTAACATCTCTACATATATCTTGTAATTCGTACATTATTCTTTCTATAGTTTCACTATATTCACTTAAAGTAGAATCATATTTACTTATTTCACTTAACTCATGAGATGCCATTCCAATTAAATCTACAGCATTTACATTACCTTCATGTAATTTTTCATAACTTAAATTAAGGTTATTATAAATCTTTTCACTATTTCTAAATATTTCCCTTTGCTTTAATAAGTCATCATATTCATCTTTGCTTAAAGATGCTGCTTCTATTTCATTAATTTGGAATTTTAGTAAATCAATTTCTCTTTGTATTTCTTTTTCATCTTTATTTTCATTTAATGTATTTAATGCTTTTTTTACTTTATTGTACTCTAAATAAATTTCTTTATATTCATTTTTAGGGTGTTCTAACTTTTTACCTCCAAATAAATCTAAGAATTTTAAATGTGTGTCTTTATTGAATAAAGCTTGATTTTGATGTTGACCATGTAAGTCTATAAATGTAAGAGCTATTTCTTTTAAAATTGACATTTTTATAGTTCTACCATTTATTCTTGCTACACTTTTCCCATCTGCATAAATAATCCTAGTTATAATTAGTTCATCATCCTCACTATCTAAATCATATTCTTTAAGAATATTTTTTAGATTTTCACTCTGAGAAGATACTATTATTTCAGCTATTCCTTTTTCAGTTCCTTTTCTTAAAAAAGACTTGTCATATTTATTTCCTAAACATAGTCCAAGAGCCTCTATTATAATAGATTTTCCAGAACCAGTTTCCCCTGTAAGTATATTCAGGTTTTCGCCTATACTAACTCTACTTTCTTCAACTAAAGCACAATTTTTCATATATAATTCAAGGATCATTTTATGCCCCCTTTATCCGTACTATTTATTTGTTTAGGTTATGAGATTCTTCTACAACTTCAACTATCTTTTTCTCGAAAGCCTCTTTATCAAAAGCAAATCCTTCGTTATTATTTCTTAAGTGTATTAAATATTCTATATTCCCTTCCGGTCCTTTTATTGGTGAATAATCTAAATGTAATATAGCAAATCCACTATCTACTGCAAATTGAGATATGTTTTCTATAACTTCAATATGAACTTTTTTATCTCTTACTACACCTTTTTTACCAACTTTTTCCTTACCAGCTTCAAACTGAGGTTTTATCAAGGCAACAATTTCTCCCTCTGAACTTAAAAGTTCTTTTGCTTTCGGTAAAACTAATCTTAAAGATATGAAAGATACATCTATTGAAGCAAAGTCTGCAAACTCTTTTGTATCTTCAATTGTAACATGTCTTATATTAGTTCTTTCCATACAAACTACTCTTTCATCTTGTCTTAATTTCCATGCAAGTTGTCCATATCCTACATCTATTGAAAATACTTTTACTGCACCATTTTGAAGCATGCAGTCAGTGAATCCTCCTGTAGATGCACCAATATCCATGCACACTTTATCTTTTAAAGTGACACCAAAATATTTCATAGCTTTTTCTAATTTTAATCCGCCTCTACTTACATAAGGAATCGGATTACCTTTAACTAAAATATTAGCATCTTCTTTTACTTCAGTACCTGGTTTATCACATCTTTGATTATCTACAAAAACAAGACCAGCCATTATAGCTTTTTTTGCTCTTTCTCTACTTTCAAAATGACCTTTGTCTACTAGTAAAATATCTATTCTTTTCTTCATTATACTTTCCTTCTGATTATAATTTTTTTATTCTTATTGCTATTTGTTCACTAGACATTCCTATTGTTTCAAATAATTTTTCAACGTCACCATGTTCAACATATTCATCTGGAATACCTATATTTTCTATTTTCACATTATAATTATTATCTAATATAAATTTATTTATTCTACTTCCAAATCCACCATCTACAATATTATCCTCTATAGTAATAACTTTATCATGTTTCTTAAGTAATTCGTGTAATAAAGTTTCATCCATAGGCTTTAAAAATCGTGCATTTACTATAGTAGGATTAACATTATCATTTAAAAGTATCTCCTTAGCTTCTAAAGCTTTTTTAACCATATTACCTATGGCAAGTACTAAAATATCTTTTCCTTTTTCTAATACTTCATAAGTTCCTACTTTTATCGGTTCATAATCTCCTTTATTTAAGTAATAAGTATTTCCTCTTGGATATCTTATTGCCACAGGTCCATTTATTTCTGCTGATAAATCCATCATTAAAGAAAGTTCATCAGCATCTTTAGGAGCCATAACTGTAATATTAGGAATCATATTAAAATAACTTAAATCAAATATACCATGATGTGTTTCTCCGTCATTACCAACCAGTCCAGCTCTATCTATTAAGAAAGTTACATTTTTCTTTGTAATAGACACGTCATGAATCACTTGATCAAAACCTCTTTGTAAAAATGATGAGTATACTGCAAAGTATGGTTTCATTCCTTCTTTAGCAAGTCCTGCCGCGAATGTTGTTGCATGTTGCTCTGCTATACCTACATCATAATATCTATAAGGATAAGATACTGCAAATTGATTTAAACCTGTCCCAGATGGCATAGCTGCTGTTATAGCTACTATACTTTCATCATTATCGGCCATATTAACTAGTTTCTTCCCTACAAATGATGATATACTTTCACCCTTTGATGACTTGATACCTTCTTCTATATTAAATTTAGAAACACCATGATATCTATCTGGCGCATTTTCAGCAAATTTATACCCTTTACCTTTTTCCGTAATGACATGTATTAAAACTGGACCTTTTTTCTTCTTAGCTTTATTTAAAATATCAATTAGTTCTTTTAAATTATGTCCGTCTATAGGTCCATAGTATTTAATCCCAAAAGATTCAAATAGTTCACAATTTTGCGGTGTAAACTTACTTATTATACCATCTTTCACTTTATCAGCAGTTTTATAGATAAAATTGCCAGCTTTAGTAAGTGTCATTATTTTTTCTATAGAATCTTTTACTTGATTTGCCTTAGCATTTCTAATTAAGCTAGATAAATATCTTGACATAGCCCCAACATTTTTATCTATAGACATCTCATTATCATTTAAAATGATTATCATTTTTTTATCTAAATATCCTAAGTGATTTATAGCCTCTAGTGCCATTCCCCCTGTTATAGAGCCATCACCTATGATTGAAACCACCTCAAAATTTTCTCTTTTTATATCTCTTGCACACGCAATACCAAGACCTGCTGATATAGATGTACTACTATGACCTGTATCAAATATATCATGTTCACTTTCATTTTCCTTTGGAAATCCACTTAATCCATTAAGTTGTCTAAGTGTTGCAAATTTGTCTTTACGCCCTGTAATAATTTTATGAACATAGGATTGGTGCCCTACATCCCATATTAGTTTATCCTTTGGACTGTCGAAAACTTTATGCAATGCTAAAGTCAACTCTACTGTTCCTAAATTCGAAGCTAAATGTCCACCAGTTTTCGAAATAGAATTCATTAAAAATTCTCTTATTTCTTGTGCTAACTCTTCCATTTCAACTATATTTAATTTTTTTATATCATCTGGAGAATTCACTTCATTTAAATAATTACACATAATTTTCCTCACCTTTATAATGGTTTAATTTATAAATAATATGAAAAAAGCCTTCCATAGAAGACTTTCCATTTTAGTTTCCATGTATTTTGGAAAATAAATAATTTCAATTTATTTAAAATATATCAACTTCTATAATTTCTTTTAAAACAAAAAAAATTATATCATATAATACATTTTTTTTCAATTTAAGACATAAGGATTCCTATTATAACCCCTAGTATTGCTCCACATATAACTTCTTTAGGTGTATGACCTACAAGTTCCTTCAATGTTTCATGTTCAATATGTTTTTTATGTTGTAAATCTTGAACTATTTTATTTAATATTGCTGCCTGTTTTCCTACGGCCCTTCTTACTCCAGATGCATCGTACATTACTATAAGTGCAAAAACTGTACATATTGCAAACTCTATAGAATCAAATCCTCTGTAAATACCCACTAAAGTGGATAAACATGTCACAAAAGAACTATGAGAGCTAGGCATTCCTCCTGACATAAAAATTCTAGATAATTCAAATCTCTTTTCTTTGCCAGTAAATATTTTTATAAATTGAGCTAAGAAGCAAGCAAAAATACTTGTCCATAGTATATGGTTGCTAAATAATTGTGAAAAAAAACTCATGATGCCTCCTTAACAGTCTCTGCTAACTATATAATCTGCTAATTGATTTAAAAACTGCACTTGTGAAGATAAACCTTCTATGCTAGTTTTTCCATCATTAATTAACCCTTTCGCTATTTCCCTAGATTTTTCTAAACCTAATAATGAAGGATATGTTGATTTATGATTTTCCATATCACTTCCTATTGGTTTACCTAAAGTTTTCTCATCTCCAGTTATATCTAGTATATCATCTACTATTTGGAATGATAAACCTATATTTTTTCCATACTTAGTTATTCTTTGTAATTCATCTTCACTAGCTCCACCAATTATGGCGCCTGCTCTCATACATCCTACAATCATTGCTGCAGTTTTGTTAACATGAATAAAGTCTAACTTTTTCTTTTCTATAACTTTATTTTCACTTTCAATATCTACTACTTGTCCACCTATCATTCCATAAATACCTGCATGTTTTGCAATTTCATTTATTGCTTTCAAATATTTATTTGAATCTTCTTTGTCAATAGATGAAGATAACATAATTTCAAAAGCATAATTTAAAAGAGCATCTCCAGCTAAGGTTGCCATTGCATCTCCGAATACTTTATGATTCGTCGGCTTACCTCTTCTTAAATCATCATTGTCTAGTGCTGGTAAGTCATCATGAATTAAAGAGTATGTATGAATCATTTCTATCGCTACCGCAAAAGGAATCGCATCTTCTTCTTTTCCTCCTACTGCCTTACAACTTTCTAAAGTTAAAATAGGTCTAAGTCTTTTCCCTCCAGCTTTTAAGCTGTAGTTCATAGCTTCCATAATAGTTTTTTGATAACCTTCTTCTTTTGGCATATACTCATTTAAAATTTCTTCTATATAACCTATTTTTTCTTTTAAAACTTGTTTAAATTCCATACTAATCCTCCCCAATATTAAAATCTTCCTCAATGCCCATCTTGTTAAATTTGCTTATTTTAAGTTCAGCATCTTCTAAAAGTTTATTACAATATTTAAATAATTTGATACCTTCTTCATATAAACTTAACGACTCATCTAAGCTAGTATTCTTAGATTCTAAATTTATTAAAATCTCTTCTAACTTTTCAAAGGCTTCTTCATAAGTAAGCTTCATGATTATACCTCTTTACTATTAATTTTATTTATATTACACTCTAAGTTTCCATCTGTTAGTATGATATTAATTTCATCTTCAATCTTGACATTTTCTATAGAGTTAATTACTTCACCATCTTTTTCTACTATTGAATATCCCCTACTAAGGGTAGCTAAAGGACTTAAATTATGAAGTATAGCTCCTTTTTTTGACAATTGTTCTTTTGAACTTTCAATATTTTGTTCTAGTCTAAAATTAATTTTATCATAAATTTGGTCTAGCTGTATATTTTTATCCCTTATTATATAAGATTTCATATAATTATTGATTTTATCAAAGGTATTATTTAACTTTTCATTGTCAAATATAACTTGATTATTTAATGATCTACTCATTCGATTTTTTATATTATCTAATTTAAAATAAATATCAGATAAATCTGGCGTAGCAATTTCTGCTGCTGCAGATGGTGTAGGTGCCCTCATGTCCGATACAAAATCACATATAGTAAAATCAGTTTCATGGCCTACTGCTGAAATTACGGGAATTTTTGATTTAAAAATTTCTCTTGCCACAATTTCCTCATTAAAAGACCATAACTCTTCTAAAGAGCCTCCTCCTCTACCTACAATTATTATATCTACATTTTCCATACGGTTAAAAAATTCTATCCCTTCACAAATATCTTCAGCTGATCTTTCTCCCTGAACATTGACAGGATATAATTTTAAATCTATTTTAGGAAATCTTCTCTTCACAACATTAATTATATCTCTTATGACCGATCCTGTAGGTGAAGTAACTACACCTATAGATTTTGGAATTTTAGGTATTTCTTTTTTATACATTGAATCAAACAAACCTTCTTTTTTTAATTTTTCCTTTAATTTGTTAAACTCAATATATAAGTTACCTATACCTTCTATCTCAACTTCATTTATATAAAATTGGTAGGCTCCATCTCTTTCGTATACTGATATATATCCACTTGCTATTATTTTAACTCCATTATCAAGTTTTAAACTTTTATCATAGTTATTTCTAAATATAATACAATTTATTTTTGATGTTTCATCTTTCAAAGACAAATAAACATTTCCACTACTATGAACCTTAAAGTTAGATATTTCTCCTTTTACTCTAAGGTTATAAAGAATAGGATCATTTGTTAGAATCCTCTTTATATATGAATTTACTTCACTTATATTCAAAGCTCTAAGTTTCATACATTTTCTCCTAATAATTTTTCATTTGATTTAATCCTATTATAGCACATCCTAAAGCATTATCTGTTGCATACTTATTCTCAGTAAAATATGTAATTACTCTATCTTTTTTTAATTTATTTTTTAGTTCTTTTGAAATATATTTACTAGCAGATACTCCTCCAGCAAATAAAACCTCATCTATTTCATATTTTTTACATATATATGATAAAGATTTATACATACATCTTACTAATGTATCTAAAAGTAACTTAGAAATATATTCTTTTGAATAATCATTTAAAACTTTATTAATTTGATTTTCAATTCCTGATAAATTCATATATCCTTCTTTTACAGATGTTTTTAATCCTTCTTTTATCTTGATATCACATTTTATAGCATCTTCATCAATATACTTCCCACAAGGAAAGTCGTATCCTAGATTTACACCAATACGATCTACTAGCTGTCCAAAGCTGACATCTAAACTACCGCCTACAATCTCTATATCATATCCTTCTAACTTTTTGTTAACTAGAAGAATTTCTGTAGTTCCACCAGACATATGAACTGCTAAAAATCTTTTTTTATTTTTTAGCTCATTTCTAAATAAACTTGCTTCTATATGGTTTTCTTGATGTGATGTCTCAAAATAGCTACAGTTATTTATACTGCTTATTAATTTTGCAAAATTGCATCCTACAGTGAATACTGGCATATATGAATTATCTAAAGGTCTTGGTTTGCTAGATGCACAAACACCAATAATATTATACTTTTTTAATGTTTCATTAATACTATTTCCTAGTTCTCCCAAATTATTAACATGTTGAAAAACTGCTTCACTTTGTCTTAATCCTTTTGAATCTTTTTTTACCTTAAGAAGTATTTTTTTATTTAAAATAACTTCTTTATCTAAAGATATAGCTGCTATAGATGTTGTATAGCAGCTAGTATCAAATCCTATTATAATATTATTTTTCTTTAATGCCATTAGCAACACTTCCTAAAATTCCGTTTATAAATTTAGGAGATTTGTCGTCGCAGTATAATTTTGCTAAATCTATAGCTTCATTTATTGAAACCCTAACAGGAACTTCGTCATTCATATAAACAACTTCGCATATTGCTAATTTCAGTATTGCTAAATCAACTTTTGCTATTCTATCTAAAGACCAATTTAGGGCATGTTTAGTAATTAGTCCTTCTATTTCATAGCAGTGTTCACTTAAAGAATTACAAACTCTTTTCATATATTCTATATCTATAGCATTATTTAAGTTTACATCATTTAAGTTTACATTACTTTCATTTGAGTATTGTAAAACTAACTCTTCATATCTATTTATTATGTATTCTTCATGATTATTTAAAAAATCTTCAAAGTAACTATTTATATCTTGTAAGTCACCTTCTAATATATCTATTTGATAAATTAATTTCATTAAATATTCTCTACTTGTTATTTTTCTTGCCTTTTCTATATAACTAATTTTACTTACATTGTCTTTTTTCATTATATACTAACCTCCTTCAGTCTTATTATATACCATTAAGCAATTAAAAAACCCTCTGATTTTCAGAGGGCTTTATTTAATTTATTTTGATATCTTCTTAGCTTCTTCTTTCTTAGCTTGTTTTGCTAACTTAGCTTCTTCTCTCTTAGCTTGTTTTGCTAATTCTTTTTCTTCTTTTTCTTTCTTGAAGCTAATTTCTTGAACTTGTATATTTACTTGAGAAACTTCTAATCCAGTCATTGTTTCAACTGTATTTTTAACATTTTCTTGTACTTTACAAGATACTTCAGGTATAGACATACCATATTCTACTGTTATAACAACATCCAATGATACTTTTTCTTCTTCTATTTGAATTTTAACACCGTTGTTTTTTAGTAATTTATCTGTTAATGAAGTTATTGTCTCTACACCTTCAACTTCTAACGCAGCTAGCCCTGCTATTGTAACTATAACATCATTAGAAATTTTAACTTGCCCTAAATTATTGTTATTTTCCATGAGATTGTTACCCCCTGTATTAAGGATTTTATAATTATATATTATCATAGCAAATTATAGTAAGTTTTGCAAGAAAATACCTCAGTAAATTCTGAGGTATTAGTCTCTTATATTATTATAGCCTAAATAATATTATTTTAAAATCATCTTATTATTTTTGTAGTGAATTAGGAGTTAATTTTATTTTATCATAATCTACTCCAGCTTGCTCTGCTACTAGATCAAATATTTTTGCTGCATCACTTTTTGTCAATTCTGATTTATTTACTACTACATTCACATTGTCTTGTCCTATATATACTAAAGCGTCTTCATATCCTTTAGCACTTAATAAATTTTCTATTTTTAATTCAGTTTCTTGATACTTAACTAGTTGGACCTTCATATTTGAAGCTTCCTCTCTTGATTCATCAGATGTAGATGGATTATTTATAATTGTATTCAGTTCTTCAGATAAATCATTTCTTTGTTTTTCTCTTTCCATTTTCATATCAAGAATATATGTAGACTTACTCATGTTTTCCTTTGAGGCCAATTGCTCTTCAATTTCTTTGCTTGTTTCTATAGCTTTTTCTTCAATGTCACTTTGTTCACTATCTTTACTATCTACTACAGTTATCTCTGCAGTTTCTTTAGATTCTTCTTTATCTGTGTTTTTATCTTGTTGAGCTTGTTCATAAGCTTCAAATTCTTCAGATACAGTAAGTGCAGATTGTTTACTTAATTGATAATTTCCAACTCCAAGAGCTATTAACATTGCTGATAATGATATTACTACAACTCCCCTATGTTTTAAATTAATTTTCATATTTACCCCTCCACTTTCGTTTATTTAGAATATATCTCTACTTGGTGACCAGATATTTGTAAAGATGTTTGTACTGCGCTATATAATTTTTCTTTAACAGCTGAATTACTAGCTCCACTTGCTACCACAATAACACCTTTTATTTTAGCTTCAGAAGTTTTTAAAACCACTGGCTCATTTGTACTAGAAGTAATCATAGTTTTATTTTCTGTTGAACTTGTAGTTGTTCTCTCTCCACCTGAAGAATCTTGTTCTTTTGTAGTTTCTGTAGTTGTATTAGAATTATATGCAGGTACTAATTCTTCACTAGATTCAAAGGTTATCATTACATCTACATCACCTGCACCGTTAATCTTACTCAATATTTCTGTTAATTTACTTTCTAAATCTCTTTTCTCTGATTCAGTTTCTGCAGATGCTTGTATTGTATTATCATTGTCATTTGCACTAGTTTCTTTGTCTTGTCCACTTGGCATGACTGCTATAACTATAAGGGCTAAGATACAAATCCCCGCCATAAATATAAGGGGCTTTAATTTCTTTTTTTCTGTATCATTAAATAGTTCATTAAATTTTTTCAATTACCACCCAACTCCTCTTAATCAATTTCTATATCCCCTATGGATATATCTAGTACTTTTATTAGGTCTTCTTTAAGTTCATTTTCTTTTAAATTTAATTCTCCTTTGTTTTTAAAAACCTCTTCTTCTTTTTCCATGTCACTAGATTGTATGTCCTTTTTGTTATCATTATTACTATTTTTTTCTTTAATCTTTATAGTTTCAATATCTGACCCATCGAGCTTTATATCCTCTAATTCGTATCCATATTCATCTAGTTTAAGCTGTAATACGCTTTTTAAGCCATCTTCATATCCTTTACTTAGTTCTCCATTATTTGTTTTTCCAGCTAAATCATTATAACTATCCACATACATTTTTGAATAATCACTTATTTTTCTCAAAATAGCATCTTCCAAAGAAGTATTATTAGAAAATACACTTACAATTGGACTAATTATTATGAATACAAAAATAAAATTACAAACTAAATTTACATATGATTTTAATTTCGTACTAGGTAATATCATATCAACCATATTTATAATAAATGCTCCTATGATAATACACATAACCCATTCTTTTATACTAGCAATAATAGATCCCTCCCTTTTATTTAATTTAAGAAATTACCGCACTTATGGAAGTTAATATTGCTATCGTTACAAAAAACATAATTGTTATTGCTATTAATGTTACTAAAACTATTGTCATTAAATTTGCTACTTCATTTAAAAATGAAGAAATATTATCTTCTCCAATAGGTTCCACTGCTATTGCACAAACTTTATAAACCAATATTACTCCTATAATTTTTATCAAAGGAATTAAACACATCCCTACTAAAATCACTAACCCTATCCCACCAAATACATTTTTGATAAGTTGAGAAGAAGATAATAATATATCAACAGAGTCTGATACAAATCCTCCTACTACAGGTATAAAATTACCTATTGCAAACTTAGCAGTTTTCACACTAAACTTATCAAATGAAGTAACATATAATCCTTGTATAGATACTAAACCTAGATAAACAGTAAATACTGCTCCTAAAGCAACTACATTTATTTGCTTTATAAATGAAGATAATCGACTTAATTTAATATTGTTAGTTATATTATTAATTACCAATATGGCAAAAGCAAAAGATATAGCTACAAATATAAACTTCTTAAAAATTATATTAATTGCAGCTATTCCACCTATAACAATCGGATTCAACGCAGTAGATGTTATAGGTAATCCCATTAGTAGTAATAATGAAATCATAATAGGAATCACTACATTTACAAGTCCTATAATACCTTCTATCGTTGAATGACAAATAGCAAGTACATCTTTAAAACTTATTAGAGTTAAAGCTACTACTGTAATGAATACTATATAATTTGTAACTGTACTTATTCCTGATGATGAAAATGAGTTTTCTAAACTTTTTATTAATGATGATAAAAGGGCTAAGACAAGTATACTAGCTGCTATTTTCAAACTACTTTTTATTTCTCCAAATATGGCTGTACTTATTTTATCTTTATCAAATAAATCTAGTATATTAGCATCACCTTTAATCAGGTCTTTTATATATGTTTTCATGTCAACATCTTTAATAACATTGTCTTCTTTTATATATTTTTCTATTTCATTTATGTTTATCTTACTCAACTGATTTTCTATATATAAATCTATACTTTCTTTTGTATCATTATATTCTTCTGTATTACTTTTAACTTCATCATCTTCTGCTGCAAATGTCACTCCTGTAAGTAAAGAGAAAAATATAATAAAAACAAGACTTAAAACTTTGTTTTTCATACTAAATCATTCTCCTACTTTAAATTAAATTAATTATTGTATCTATAATTGATAAAAGTATAGGGAATGACATTGTCATGATGATGATTTTTCCCCCAAACTCTAATTTAGATGCAATGTTTTTTTCACCACAGTCATTACACAAAGAAACAGCAAACTCTATGATATAACAAATACCTATCAATTTAATTATTAATCTTATGTACATAGCTGGTATATTCACTTTATCTGCCAAAGATTGAATTCCATCTATTATAAAGCCTAACTTCATAACAACAGAAAGTAGTATTATCACCCCAGCAGTAATACCTACAAAGTTTGCCATTTCAGGTCTATCTTTTTTAATAACTAAACAGAGTATGGTGGAAACCATTGCAATACCAACTAATTGCATAACTTCCAAATTATCTCCTCCTCTTTAGTAAAGTTGAAACATTGTTCTGACTGTATTAAATAAATCGCTAATTTCTGTAATTACTAGTCCTAAAACTATAACTACTCCTACTAATGTCGTTAGAGTTGCCCAATCTTTTCTATCAACTTTTTCTAGAATCATGTTTAATACAGATATTAATATCCCTACACCAGCAACTTTTAGTATCAATGCAATTTCCATAATTACCTCCTAAATTAAAATTATTCCTATGCAGATACCTGCAAATGTTATTAGTTTTTTATATAAAGCTCCCTTTTTAAAGATTTCTTCTTTACTGTCACTAGTTATTTTTTTTAAATTATCACATGTTAGGTCTATTATTCTCTGTTGCGCTTCTATATCACTTTGTCCAAGAGTTAAAAATAACTTTCTTATTTCTTCTATCTCTTTGCTTTGCAAATTACTTTCAACTTTCAACATATCAATATTTTTATTTAAGATTTTTTGTAATGTCCTACCATCTTCCTTCACCAGGTCTACATACATATTTTCAAAAAAATCACATAAACAATAATCTTTCTTAAGAGATGCTCTATAAAATATCTCTTCTAATGTATATAATCCAAAAGCTAAATCCATCCTAATTATTTCTAATATACTTATAACTTCATTTAATTCTTTATGCCTTTTAATAAATGCTTTATATATAATATCTCCTATTAAATAACTAGATCCTATTAATATTCCTATGAAAAAAATTTTAATTTGCAAAATACCATCTCTTTTCTTTTAAATCATAAATATTTTCTATTGTCCCTGGTCCTTTTTTAGCAGAAAGTAAAATTACTTTTCTAAATAGCTCATCATCCAATAAGTTTTTTAATTCTTTTCTATTTCTAATATCATCAATTGAGTCTCCATGGACTGTTGTTATTAATCCGACACCACCATTTAATGCTGTATATAAAGCTTTTATGTCTTTTTCTGTACCAATTTCATCAGTTACCACTACATTCGGTGACATGGATCTTAGAACCATCATAATCCCCACATCTTTTGGACAAGTTTCAATTATGTCTGTCCTAATTCCAACATCCATTTGAGATACTCCTAAGTAAGAGCCTGCGATTTCATTTCTTTCATCTATTAATGCAACCTTGACACCCTTGAAATTATATTTATTACTTCCATTACTTAAATTTCTTACTATATCTCTAAGTAATGTAGTCTTACCACACTGAGGTGGTGAAATTATTATGCTATTATTTATCTCAGTTGGACTTTTAATAATATGATTCATAACTTTATCTGAACAGTTTTTAATTTCTTTAGAAACTCTTATATTTAAAGAAGATATATGTTTTATATTTTCCACTCTTCCATTTTCAACTATGGCTTTTCCAACTATACCTACCCTGTGCCCACCTCTAAGGGTTATAAATCCTTTTTTTATATCATCCATAAAGGAGTGTATAGAGTATTTGCATATAATTTGAAAAGTCTGCTCAATATCCTCTTTAGTTACTACATAAGCATTATCCATATTTCTATCTAGACTATTAGTTTTTACATTATAAAAATAATCTTTTAAATTGCCATTTATTATTAATGGCTTGTTTATTCTTAATCTTATTTCTTCTATATTTTCTCTCTTAATATTTTTTATTTTTTCTCTTAGATTAAGAGAGAGTGAATTAATTATTTCATCAGAAAGTTTCATAATCTTGTCCTCCTTCTTGTTTATAATATTTATATTTATTAGATGTGATAAATATTACATTTAGAACAACTTTTATATCATTCAATTATTGACTTTCTAAATACCTATGATAATATTTAATAATAATTAGATAACTTTAATAAAATATACAAATTAAAAAAGGAGAATAGTATGATAATTACAGTATTAAAGTCAAGTTTCTTGCTAACATTTTTAACTACAGGGGCTTTTCTTTTATTTGGATATATTTACAGTATTATAGAAAAAAGAAATACTAAATATTTACTATATACATTTGGAAGTGCAGGTATTCTATTTACTGGTGTGATCGGAACTACCATTCATGAATTAGGTCACTTGATTATGTGCATTATATTTAAACATAAGATAACTGATTTTCAACTTTTCAACTTTAAAGGATATAAATACGAAGAAACTTTAGGTTATGTTTCTCACAGATATAATGAGAATAGTATATATCAACAAGTTGGGAACTTTTTCATAGGAGTTGGGCCTATTATATCAGGAACCTTATTTATTATTTTGAGTTTTAGATTATTATTACCTCATATGTATTCTTTAATTGATATTCAAAATTATGTGAATTACCTTAATGAGGTTAACTTAGGAAATATTATTTTATTATTTTTTTCTTTATGTAAATCTTTATTTTTAATGTTGTTTAATATTAAAAATTTATCAAATATAAATTTTTATATCTTTATTTATTTAATGACTTGTGTATCAACTCATATTTCTTTAAGTAAAAAAGACTTTCAAAATAGTATTATAGGGATTTTTTCTATATTTATCATCTATTTTATAGTTTGTTTATTTTTCATAATTTTTAATTTTAATTTGAATGATTTACTAATAAGTTTAATGAATTATAATATTTATTTACTTTTATTTTTAAGTACTGGTTTAGTCTTTTCTCTTATTTCTTTTCTTTTTACATATATATTTTATGTTATCAAGAAATAATGATATTATAAAACTTAATTATTAAAATATAAAAAATTCACTTCGTTCATGTCGCCAACAACTGTGTCCGTTGCTCAAGTAACAAAGTTGAAAATTATATGTTATCTACAGATTATATAACATATAATTTCCTTACACTTAAAAAGACCATAATAACAATTAATTATCATGGTCTTTTCATCATATCTATTTAAATTTATAACATCTATATAATCCTTCTCCACTATCAAATGAAATTTTAAAATATACTTCCCCAGTAGAATAGTTTTTTTCCATAGCAATTAAGTTTTGATCTATTCCAGGTTGCGTTCCCACACCAATCAAAAATACTTCATTCTCACTGTCAATTTCTTGTACTGAACCTGTATATTTATAGAATTCATCTACACTATATTCATTAAACTCAATTACTTCTTTATTTTCCTCATCTATTTTAATCTTTATGGCTCTACTATTTTCATTGGCTACACCATTATCATAAATTGTCAAATATCCATCTTCAGTAAGTCTTGCATGATGTTGTCTTGAAAATAATTGTTCATCATCTAAGTTAAATTCATCATATTTTCCACCAAGTATCCAAATTATTTCTCCTGTTTCTCTATCCAACTTTACAATAGAATCTGTATTTCTAAAAGAACAAATTAAATTATTATCATTTGGATCTATTTCCATAGAATTAAAATGTATATAATCTAGAGGAGTTTCATTATCTTCATCGAATGTATTATTTTCTACACTCATATTATAAAATTCTTCATAATCTGTACTAATCCATTGCCATATAACTTCTCCATCTTTTACCTCTTGCAATACTTGAGCTACTACTTCTGTTTTATTTCCATTGCTTAAATTCTCAGGTATATTATCAGCTTCTACAACTTGATAGCTTGATAATATATAGTGATTATCATCTATATAAATAAAATCATGGTTTTCAAGTTCTGTACCTTCTTTTATATCGCCATATTCACTTAGTTTAATATTATTTATCTCATTATAATTTTCATCCATAACAACCAATTTGGTAGGTGAATATCCTACTCCACTAATTCTATTTGAAGACTTATCTACAACTAAATATCCATATCTGACTTTATTATCATCAGTTATTATTTTTTTAAAATCAAAAGGATTTGATTCTACCTCCTTATAAAAAATTAAATCTCCTTTATTATTTAATTTAAATATATAATTGTGCTCTTCATTGTGAGTTGTTAAGTAGTATTCTCCATCATAAGGACTATTTGCTTCTACATCATATCCAGGAAAATAAGAACTGTATGTGTTTATATAATAATTGGAATAACTATCTTGTCCATTATATTTTATAGATGATTTTATCCTATTATTTTTACTAATTTCATCAACATTAAAAATAATACTTTCTTGTAATTTTACTTCTTCATCATCTAATTTTATAGATTTAATTTTTTCTGTTTCTTTAATCAATAATTCATTTTCTGTTGTAGAACTTAATTGTTTAACATTTATACTATTATATTTACCTTCTCCCTTCAAAGTGATATTTTCTCCATTAATAGATACATTTAATGTGTTTAAAGTTTCCATTGTCGATTGCTTTTTAATGCTAATTATAATAAGATATGATATAACTAGTATTGTAAAAATCATAGTTATAGCACTTATTACTTTTCTTTTACTCAATATACTTCCTCCCTTAAATATTTACTAAATTTATCATATATAACCCTCCTGTATTAAAAATGAATTTTAGATAAAATTAGAATGAATTTTTTTAGCCAAATGTGATATAATAATGAACTAATTTGGGTATAAATTCTTAATAAATTCACATTTACAAAGGAGGTTTTCATTTGATTGCAATTATCTCACCTGCTAAAAATATGAGAAATATTAAAATAGACAATATAAAACCTGAAGTATACGGTAAAAATAGATTATTTTCAAAGGAAACAGAAGAAATTATTAATGTTCTAAAGGCGTTAAGTCCTTGGGATATAGGGTCTTTTATGAAGGTTAATGAGAAAATAGCATTTCAATCTTATGCATATTTTCAAGACTTTAATTTTGAAGATGAAGGTGTTTGCGCTCTTTTAGCCTATGATGGATTAGCATTTAAAAATATTAAAACCGAAGAATTCACAGAGGATGATTTTGATTTTGCCAATGATCATATAAGAATTTTAGATGCTTTTTATGGAATAGTTAATCCACTTGATGGTGTATTACCTTATAGATTAGAAATGCAATATCCTATAAAAATCAACGATAAAAATCTTTATAAATTTTGGAATGATAAATTATATAAAAAGTTATATGAAGAAGACAATGTTATAATAAATTTAGCTTCTGAAGAATACGCTAAGACAATAAGACCGTTTTTAAATGAAGACAATATTTTTATCGACATAGATTTTAAGGTTCATAGAGATGGAAAATTAAAAACTATGGGTACATGGGCAAAAATGGCACGTGGACAAATGGTCAAATATCTAGTCCAAAATAAAATAAATAATCCTGAAGATTTAAAATATTTTACTTTTGATGGATATAAATTTGATGAAAGTTTATCAACAGAAAGAAAATATATTTTTATTAAACAAGACTAATAATTACTTTAAATAAAAATATATTCATCTAAAAAATCCCCTCCACTAATAATGGAAGGGATTTTTTAATTGTAGTAAATCTATATTTATAATTATTAATTATAAATTTACTTTTCTTCAACTTTATTTTCTTCTTGTTGCTTTTCTGCTTCTTTTTTAGCTAATATATAAGATTCTATATCTTCAACAACATTACCTTGTGCAAAATTAATAGCTTGTTTTATAGCATTTTTTATTGCTTTTGAGTCAGAACTTCCATGGGCTTTTATAACTCCACCTTTTACCCCTAAGAAAGGTGCTCCACCATATTCTGAGTAATCAAGGAATGCTTTTAACTTTCTCATATCTTCCTTTATTAATAAAGCTCCTAACTTACCTTTAAAGCTACTCATAAGAGTTTCTTTCATAAGCTTCATCATGCCCATTGCTACACCTTCACAAGTTTTTAACATTATATTTCCTGTGAATCCATCACAAACGATTACATCAGCTTTAGACTCGATTACATCTCTACCTTCTATATTACCTACAAAGTTTAAGTCCATATTCTTTAATTCTTCATAAGCAGCTTTTACAAGTTCATTTCCTTTTCCTTCTTCAGAGCCTATATTACCAAGACCTATTCTAGGATTTTCCATTCCTAAAACTTTTTTAAGATATATATTACTCATCATAGCAAATTCACTTAAGTTTCTAGGCTTACAATCTGCATTGGCACCACTATCTGCTATTATAGTCATTCCACCTTTTATATTAGGCATACAAGGACATAGACAAGGTCTATCTATCCCTTTTATTCTTCCTACTATCAATGTAGCTCCTGTAAGAAGTGCTCCTGTACTCCCTGCAGAAACTATAGCATCTGCTTTATTTTCTTTTACTAAATTAAGTGCAACTACCATAGAAGAGTCTTTTTTCCTTCTTATAGCTTGAACTGGTTTATCTTCATTTTCTATTATTTCTGTAGTATGAATAATTTCTAACTTACTTCTATCAAACTCATAAGTAGCAAATTCTTGTTCAAGTATCTCCTTATCTCCTGTAATAGCTATTTCTACATCAAATTCTTTAATAGCTTCTACAACTCCACCTACTATGGCTTTAGGTGCATTATCGCCACCCATACCATCGACAACTATTCTCATACTGACCCTCCTTATATATTTATCTATTTATATATATACAAATATTTTTATTTTTACAAATTATTACTAATATTCTACATTAACGATTTATTTTTTTCAACTCTCACTTATATTTATATTTTAACAAAAAAACATGTAGATTAATCTACATGTTTTTAAAATATCATTATTCAGATATAACTTCTTTACCTTTGTAGTGTCCACAATCTGGACAAACTCTATGTGGTAATTTTGGTTCATGACATTGTGGACACTCTACGAATCCTGTTGCTGTCATTTTTGAGTTAGCCGCTCTTCTCATTTTAGTTTTTGATTTAGCTGTTTTACGCTTAGGTACTGCCATTTACGCCACCTCCTTAGTCATTTTTGAACAAATCTTTTAATTTAGCAAAACGTGGATCTATTTCATCCTCGTCGTTGGCAATTTGGCTACATGCACAAGTTTCTCTATTTAGGTTAGCTCCACAATTTTGACAAAGTCCTTCGCACTCTTCATGACAAAGAACTTGCTGTGGTAAATTAAAGATTAATGTTTGTCCTATTATATCAGTTAAATTGACTTCATCTCCGTCAATAATAAAAGCATCATAATCTTCAAATTCATCTTCATCAAAATTTTCTCTAACTAAGAAACCCTCTATAGCATATTCTATTGGTACTTTAACTTCATCTAAACATCTAGCACAGTTATCTAATATTTCAAAGCTAACAATAGCATCCAAATAATAGCCTTTATTTGTTCTAGATACCTTACCTTTAAGGTTAATCGGTGAAGTTACATTATATGTGTTCTCACAATAATTAATACTATCAATTTTTTGTGAAAAATTCAAGTCTATTTTATCAGTTTCTTTTCTGTTTAACTTATCTAGACTAATTATCATACTTTCACCTCGTTATATTACCAAATTCATTATACAAATCTAGTCAATGTTTGTCAAGTATTTTTACTTGATAGTAAAAATAAGATTACAATACTTTATATTTGTTTACTGAGATATATCAATAAATCATTTTAAGGTAGGTCAAAGCCTACCTTAAAACTTTACATATATTATTCACAATTAAAATATTTTATTAATTATTTAACTAATGCTAAAGTATCTCTAGCTATCATTAATTCTTCGTTAGTTGGTATTAATAATATCTTAACTTTAGAATCTTCAGTAGATATTACTCTTTCTTTTCCTCTAACTTTGTTAGCTTCTTTATCTAATTTCATTCCTAAGAATTCCATGTTTGTAGCTATAGCTTCTCTCATGTCTATTCCATTTTCACCAACACCTGCAGTGAATACAACAGCATCTACACCGTTCATTTCAGCAGCATAAGATCCTATATATTTCTTAACTCTTTGAGCATATGCATCTAAAGCAACTTGAGCTTTTTCGTCACCATTAGCAGCTGCGTCTTCTATATCTCTAAAGTCACTTGATATACCAGTCATACCATATACTCCAGATTGTTTATTCATTAAGTTATCTAATTGATCTGCATTTAAGTTTTCTTTTCTCATTAAGAATGGTAATATTGCTGCATCTATATCTCCACATCTAGTTCCCATTATTAATCCTTCTAATGGAGTGAATCCCATAGAAGTATCTACACATTTTCCACCATCTACTGCTGCTATAGAAGCACCATTTCCTAAGTGGCAAGTTATTATTTTTACATCTTCTATGTTTTTACCTAACATAGCAGCTGCTCTTTGAGATACATATTTGTGAGAAGTACCGTGGAATCCGTATCTTCTTACACCATATTTAGTGTATAACTCATGAGGTAATCCATATAAATAAGATTTTTTAGGCATTGTTTGATGGAAAGCAGTATCGAATACAGCTACCATTGGTACACCTGGAAGTATAGCTTTACAAGCATCTATTCCCATTATGTTTGCTGGATTGTGAAGTGGAGCTAAATCTATACATTCTTTTAATGCAGCTTCAACTTCGTCATTTATAACTACAGAAGTAGCGAACTTTTCACCTGCATGAACAACTCTGTGTCCTACAGCTTCAACTTCTTTAATATCTTTTACACCACCGTAAGTTGGGTCAACTACAGCATCTAAAACTAATTTTATAGCTTCTTCATGGTTTTTCATTGATTGTTCAACTATGTATTTACCTTCAACACCATCTTTTTCTTGTTTTAATATAGAACCTTCTATACCTATTCTTTCAACAAGTCCTACACATAATACTGCTTCATTTTCCATATCTATTAATTGATATTTTAATGAAGAACTACCACAGTTTAATACTAATACTTTCATTATTAGCAATCCTCCTTAAAAATTAATGTTTTCCTTAAATTAATATCCAAAATGATTATTTAACTTTTAATTGTCAATCATAATAAATATAACACCTTTTTTATTAAAAGTACATACTATTTATAAATATTTCATTACATAATATTTTCATATTATGATGAAATATAATATCTTATTTGATATAATAAATAGCTAATACGTTTTAAATTTTTAATAAGATGTCTTATTTATTATTAATATAATAAAATATAATTATGTGTATTTTTTACACATTTACATTATTATATTATCAAATATTTCATCTGAATTTGTCAACTTTTAAATTGTAACATATTATATAGTAAAAATTACCACAAGGAGAAATATATGAATATACTAGGACTAATTGTTGAGTATAACCCTTTTCACAATGGTCATTTATACCATTTAGAAAAATCTAAAAAAATAACAAAAGCAACTCATACCATAGCTGTTATGAGTGGTTCTTTTTTACAAAGAGGAGAACCTGCTTTATTTGATAAATATACTAGAGCTGAGATAGCAGTAAAAAATGGTGTCGATTTAGTTATAGAACTTCCTACCCTTTACTCATGTCAAAGTGCAGAAATTTTTTCCCATGGAGCAATTACAACTTTAAACTCTTTAAATTGTGTTGACTCAGTTTGTTTTGGAAGTGAAGAAGGGAGTATAGATGTTCTTAAAATTATTTCAAAAATATTAGTTGAAGAACCTATAGATTTTAAGACCTATTTAAAAAAGTATCTCGATGAAGGATTGGTTTTCCCCACAGCAAGAAGCAAAGCATTATATGATTATATAAACGAGAATAATATTTTGAATATATCTGAAAATAAACTTCAAAATATTTTAAATTCATCTAACAATATACTAGGAATTGAATATATAAAAAGTTTAATTAAACTTAATAGTTCTATAAAACCTTTTACAATTAGTAGAATTGCTTCACAGTATAACTCAAGTGATATAAACAGTAATATTTGTTCTGCAACAGCCATAAGAAATGTTTTAAAAGACAATCTTAATTTGCAACAAATCGAAAATGTTGTCCCTAATCCTACTTTTGTTGATATAAAAAATAATATGAATGCTAATTTCAATCCAGTATTTGACTATATGTTTTATGACTTATTATCATCAACAATAGTTAGAGATTATGAAAACCTTGAAAAATATTTTGAAGTTAATGAAGGAATAGAAAATAAAATTTACTCAAACATCTTTACAAGTAAAAATCTCGATGATTTAATTTCATCAATAAAATCTAAACGCTATACTATGACTAAAGTTAAACGTACATTAAATAATATTTTACTAGGCATAACAAAAGATGATGTAATTAGCACAAAAGATATTTGTAGTATACCCTATATAAGAGTTTTAGCATTCAATGATAAAGGAAGAGAAATTATAAGGCAAATAAAAAAATCATCAGATATAGAAATTATAACTAAACTATCTAAAATAAGCCACATTAGCGATCCTTTATTTAATACTTTAATTAAATACGATATCAAATCAAGTAATATGTATAATCTTATTTATTATAAAAATAATAAATCTCTAATAAAAGGACCTATGGACTTTTATTTCTCGCCAAGATATGTATTATAAAAAGCTATAAATATTTTAATTATAGCTTTTTATTTTATATTCTTTTTTATTATTTTTAAATAAACTTCTTGTTATTATTAGCTTTTCTGTTTATTAAATTTTATCATTCTAAATTTTTCATATTTTATTTTGAAGTTTAATATAATATCTTAAAGTCTTTAATACATAGGTGATAATATGAAAGTATCAAAACTAATAAAATATTTTGTACCTAAGTTAATTGTATTAATTTTAATAGTAGGTATCATAATATTTCCTGATGAGTCTATAGATGCTGCTAAAGATGGAATCAATATCTGGGTTAATACACTAATTCCATCACTACTACCTTTTATAATCGGTGCAAATATAATTGTATCATTAAAAGTTGTAGATATTTTAGGTACCATAATTAACCCTATCACACAATTTGTATTCAATGTATCCGGTAAAAGCGCTTTAGTATTTGCCATATCAGCTGTATCAGGATATCCAGTTGGCGCAAAGCTTGCTTCTGACTTAAGAGATAAAAAAGAGATATCTGTATATGAAGCTCAAAGATTAGTTTCATTTTGTTCTACTTCAGGTCCTTTATTTATTATAGGTGCCGTATCAGTTGGAATGTTAAATAGCGAAGATTTAGGATATCTAATGCTTATCTGTCATTATTTAGGTGCTATTACTGTAGGCTTGATATTTAGAAAATATGGACATGAAAAAAGAAATAGTTCTAAATATAATTTAATACATAATCTAAAAAAAATTATAAACACACCTGAAGAAAGTGGCTTCTTTGTATCCTTTGGAAATGCTGTTGTAAATGGCGTAAATACCTTATTAGCTGTAGGGGGATTTGTAATAATTTTCTCTGTCGTATTTGAGATACTAGATTTATTCAATGTTATTGATGCTATTTCACATTTTGTATGTATACCTCTTTCTATTTTTCATGTAACAGAAGAAGTATGCAGTACGTTTCTAAGCGGACTGTTTGAAATAACTATCGGCTGTAATAACGTGTGTGAACTTTCTACCCTTTCTGAGGGAATTAAAGCTAGTTTGTGCAGTTTTATAATAGGTTTTAGTGGCTTATCTATATTATCTCAATGTTGTAACTTTATAGGAAAAACAGATATAAAAATAAATTTGTACATATTCAGTAAGTTTTTGCACGGGTTATTTGCTGGTATATTTACTTTCTTACTTTATCCTATTAGTCAAAACATTTTACCTGCATCTAATATTTCAAATATTTATAATTCTCTTTATAACAACAATCTATGGAATCAATATTTTTATAATTTTAAAATTTTTGTGGTTATAATTATCATAGTCTACATAATTTACGATGTTTATTTCGTCTATAAGACAAGATAATAAAAGCCTTATAAAAATATAATTAACTTAATAATAAAAACTCCTACAGCACTGTAGGAGTTTTTATTAACCTTCTCTTAACTCTCTTTTATTAGTTTTAACTATTTCTAAAGTTTCTATCAGGTTTTGCTCAACTGAACTTATAACATCTTCTGCATATACTAAAGAACCTTCTCTTATCTCTACTGCATATGCTTCAGCTTTACTTATAATTTCTGTAGCTCTTTCTTTTGCTCTTACAACAACCTCATTTGATTCGACAATATCATCAAATTGTTGCTTAAGATTTTCTTCAAACTGCTCTCCTTCTCTGACCTTCAACTCAGCTTCTTGATTAGCTTGAGCTATTATTTGATCAGCTTCTACTTTAGCTTCTGTTATTATTCTTTGTCTCTCTCTATTAATCCATATAGCTTGATTAACTTCCTCTGGAAGTAATGATTTTATTTCATTTATAATAGAAAGTACTTCTTCTTTCTCTATACTTATAGATTTCCTAGCAAGACCTTTAACTGGTGCATGTTCAATAATTTCTTCTAGCTCTTGGAGTAAATCCATTATTTCTAAATCTATTTTCATACTATTCCCCCTAAATACGTTTTACTATTTTGTCTTTTTCTCTAATTCTTCTAGTACCTCAACAGGCACAAAATTTGTAACATCTGCTCCAAAGCTTAAAACTTCTTTTATTAATGATGAACTTACAAAAGAATATTTTTTATTTGTCGGTAAAAATATTGTTTCTATATCAGAATTCAATTCCTTATTCATATGAGCCATTTGTAATTCATAGTTTACATCATCTTCACTTCTCACACCTCTAACTAAAGTGCTAATTCCATTTTCAGCACAATAATTAACTAATAGTCCTTGAAAACTAATAATTTTTATATTATCCAATTCTTTAGTACATAACTCTATTAATTTTACTCTTTCTTCTAAAGTAAAAAGTCCTTTTTTATTCGGATTAATAAGTACTCCAATTTGTAATTCATCAAATAATTTTGATGCTCTAAAAATTATATCTAAATGTCCATTTGTAATCGGATCAAAACTTCCTGCAAAAATCGCTTTACGTAATGGTTTATCCATACTATTCCTCCATTTTATAGAAAGTTAATGTTGTATTACCATATTTCTTTTCTCTACTCTTATAAAGTCTTCCTATACTATCTGGAAATTTGTCTTTAGTATCATGTTCAACAACTATTATCCCGTCTTCTTTTAATAAATTATTATTATCAATACCACCAAGAGCATCATTAAACATATTTTTATAGTATGGAGGATCCATAAAAATAACATCAAATTTTTCTGTTTTCAACGCTAAAGAGTTTATAGCGCTTTTAAAATCAGAATTTAATACAACACTTTCTTTTTCTACCCTTGCTTTTTTTATATTAGATTTAACAATACTAATACTTTCTTTGCTATTATCAACAAAAATACATTTATTAGCACCTCTAGATAAACACTCAATACCTAAGGAACCAGTTCCTGCAAATAAATCTAATATATCACTATCCATTATATACGAGTTAATCATATTAAATAATGATTCCTTAACCCTATCAGTTGTCGGTCTTACATCATCATTTTTAGGAGCATTTAATTTTAAACCTCTAGCTTTTCCTGAAATAACTCTCAAAGTTATATCTCCTTCCTATATTTTAACATAATTTTATCTAATTTAATGAGATTTCTTCACGTTCACTAAATTTATATAATATTTCTTCTTTTAGTTTTTTATTTTCTTCTAATTGTAATTTTACGTCTTGTCCAATTATATATCTAGCTTCTATTTGAGCTAGTTTTAATATTTTCATATGTTTAAATATATTGGCCACTTTAAGTTCTGGAATACCATGTTGTCTTGTTCCAAAAAACTCTCCTGGACCTCTTATTTCTAAGTCTTTTTGTGAAATTTTAAATCCATCGGTAGTTTCTTCCATTATGGACATTCTTTCTTTGCATACTTCAGTTTTAGAATTATATATTAATATACAATAAGATTTATGTTTTCCTCTCCCTACACGTCCTCTTAGCTGATGCAATTGTGCTAAACCAAATCTTTCTGCATTTTCTATTATCATCAAAGTAGCATTAGGTACATTAACACCAACTTCTATAACTGTTGTAGAAACCAATATGTCCAATCTTTTATTTTTAAAATCATCCATAATAGAATCTTTTTCACTAGGTTTCATTTTACCATGCAAAAGTCCTACTCTTAAATCACTAAAAAACTCTCTTTTCAATTCTTCAACTAACTCTACTGCTGCTGTAGCTTCTATCTTTTCACTTTCATCAACTAAAGGACAAACTACATACACTTGTCTACCTTTTTTAACTTCATCTCTTACTAAATTTTCATAAGCTTCACTTCTTCTTTTATGCTCTATTGCAATAGTTTCAATTGGCTGCCTTCCTGGAGGAAGCTCGTCTATTATGGATATATCTAAGTCACCATATAAAATAAGTGCTAATGTTCTAGGTATAGGTGTGGCTGTCATAACAAGTATATCCGGGCTATCTCCTTTATTAGATAATCTACCTCTTTGTCTAACACCAAATCTATGTTGTTCATCAGTTATGACAATGCCCAAATTTTTGAACTCAACTTTATCTTCTATAAGTGCATGGGTTCCAATTAAAATATCAATTTCTTGATTTTTTACTTTTTCAAGCACTTTATCTTTTTGTTTTTTTGTAAGGCTACCTACAAGTAACTCAGACTTAATATTAAAGGTTTCAAGTGTTTCTTTGAATGATTCGTAGTGTTGCGATGCTAAAATCTCTGTAGGTGCCATTAAAGCCCCTTGATAGCCATTTAATACCCCACTAGCAAGAGAAAGTAAGGCAACTACTGTTTTACCACTCCCAACATCACCTTGTACTAATCTATTCATAACCTTGCTTGATTGCATATCTTCCAAAATTTCATCTAAAGCTCTATTTTGAGCTTTTGTAAGTTTAAACGGTAAAGAATTTACTATATCATTTAATTTTTCATTTTCTTTAAATTCTATACCATTAGATTCATTAACACCACTTTTGAAATAAAATAATCCTAGCTGCAGAACTAAAAATTCTTCAAATACCAGTCTATATAATGCTATTTTTAAGGCATCTTTGCTAGTTGGATTATGGATATTTCTTATAGCGTAATCAATTCCACATAATTTATATTTTTCTATTATGTATCTAGGTAAGTATTCTTTTACTTTAAATTCTTCTTTTAAAAGAACTGATTTAATTATACTTTCCAATTCTTTATTTGTTAGTCCATAAGTTAAAGGATAAACTGGTTGTATTTTACAAGTAGATTGTGGTGCATTTGTATAGTGCTCTATTTCGCAAGAAGATAACTCTTTAAAATTATTCTCGATTTTAACTTTTCCATAAGCTAAAATACTATCTCCACTTTTAAATACCTTTGTTATATATTCTTGATTAAAAAAAACTAGTCTTATATATCCACTTTCATCTCTTACATCAATTTTAGTAATATTCATACCTTTTTTAGGACTATAAGTATCCATTCTAGTTATAATACCTTTGATGGATGCTTTTTCATCATTTTCTAATTGGGTTATTTTCTTAATGTTACTTCTATCTTCATATTGTCTTGGAAAATAATATATAAGGTCTTTTAATGTAAAAATACCTAATTTATTCAACTTATTAGCTCTTTTAGGCCCAATACCTTTTACAAATTGTATTTCTTTACTTAAGTTATTCATAATTATCACCTATTACCTAAAAATTCACTACGAATAAAAATCCTGTATAACATACTAAATATAGTACGATTATACAGGACTAATTAATTATTATTCAACTGAAATCAAGTAGTAATAAAGAGGTTGTCCTCCATAGTGTAATTCAACGTCTATATCTTCGAATTTTTCTTCTAGGTCACTTGCTAATGCTTCAGCATCCTCTTTTGAAGTATCTTCACCGTAGAATAAAGTTATTATAGCACTATCTTCGTCTACTAATTTTTCTATTAGGTCTGTAGTTATTTCATTAACTTCTTCACCAGCAGCAAGCAATTTTCCTTCTGCTAGACCTATTATATTTCCTTCTTTTACTTCAATATCATTTATAACTGTATCTCTTACAGCATAAGTTACTTGACCTGATTTTACTGTGGATAAAGCTTCAACCATATTAGCTTCATTTTCTTCAGCAGTAGCATCACCATCAAATGTTACTAACGAAGCAAATGCTTGAGCAACATTTTTAGTAGGTATTACTATTATATTTTTATCACTTAATTCTTTAGCTTGATTCGCAGCCATTATAATATTACTGTTATTTGGTAGTATTATAATGTTTCTCGCATGTAAACTTTCTATTGCCTTCATAAAATCTTCTGTACTTGGGTTCATTGTTTGACCACCTTCTATTATGTGATCTACTCCAAAATCTTTAAATATTTGAGCTAAACCTTCACCCATAGAAGTTGCTATAAATCCATATTCCTTTTCTTCAACTTGTACTTCTTTAGTCTGTTCAGATTCACTTAAAACTATATTTTCATGTTGAAGTTTCATGTTTTCAATTTTTATAGTTAATAATTGCCCATATCTTAAAGCTTCTTGTAATGCAAGCCCTGGATCATTAGTGTGAACATGTACTTTTATTACACCCTCATCTCCAACAACAGCTAGACTATCTCCAAACTTCATGAATTTTTCTCTTATTACAAGATCATCTACTTTATCACTTTCTAAAATAAATTCTGTACAGTATTGGAATTTAATATCTTCTGTTGATATATTTTGTTCAACTTTAACTTCCACGTTATTAGATACTCCACCTGCAATAGAATCTATACTATTCCCTTTTAAAGATGATAACATACCTTCTAATATAAGTACTAGACCTTTACCACCTGAATCTACTACTCCAGCTTCTTTTAATGCTTTTAACAGTTCTGGCGTTTTATCTAATGATTCATTTGCTTTTTTTACAACTAGTTCAAGGAATTCTATCATATCCATGTCTTCAGTAGAAGTTTTAACAGCATATTCTCCAGTTTCTCTTATTACAGTAAGGATAGTTCCTTCTATTGGTTTTATAACAGCTTTGTAAGCAGTATCTGAACCATTTTTTAGAGCTAAAGCTAAATCATTAACATTTAATGACTCTTTACCTTCTATAGATTTTGCTATTCCTCTTATTATTTGTGATAGTATAACTCCTGAGTTTCCTCTAGCTCCCATTAAAGAACCTTTAGAAAGAGCTTTACCTATATCTGTTATATTATCATTGTTAACTTTTGATAATTCTTTTATCGCATAAGATATAGTTAAAGACATGTTTGTTCCTGTATCTCCATCTGGTACTGGAAATACATTTAACTTATCTACTAAATCTTTATTATTTTGAAGATTATTTGCACCTGAAACAAACATATCTCTAAATTTGTTTCCGTCTATACATTGAATCATATTTTTCCTCCTATACTACTTAACCCTTATACCTTGAACATTAACATCAACTTTACTTACTTTTATTGATGTAGTATTCTCTACTGAATATTTTACTCGGTCAATTATGTTATTTGCTACTGTAGAAATATTAATTCCATATTGCATTATAACAAATAATTCTATCTCTAATGTATTATCTTCTGTCTCTATTACTTTAACGCCTTTTGTTGCATTATCGCCTTTTAATAATTCGACAATACCTTTTATTTTTTGCGAGAAACCTACTAATCCGTAACTCTCCATTGCAGCTCTATATGCAATTTGAGCTATAACATGTTTATCTATTTCTATACATCCATATTCATTGTTTACTTTAGTAGCCATGGTTTTACCCCCTCATTTTATTTTATTAATTTTATATTTTGTTCAATGTTATTTAAAATTTTATTACAGTAAACATTTTTCTTTTATTTTAATAAATTATAGTTTATATTTCTATTTTAGACAAGATATATAATACTATAAGTAATTAATAATTAAAAGCTAATTAATTTATAACTAAAAAGACGTTTATTCTATTTACTATGTGGTAAATATAAAAAAATATATAATTTTATTTTTATTAGACATAGTAATTTACCTAATAGTAAGATAATGACTATAAACTTTTATCATTATTTTCTTTTTTAATATTTACATTAGCAAAATTTATATATATAATTTTATATGATAATAGGAAAATCTTCAATATATTAAGGACAATTATATATTTTTATTGCAGAAATTCAAATTTTATGTTAATATAAATATGTTTTTAGTCTTAAAATAGTTATCATTTTAAGGAGGCGTATATAATGTCAAGAGTATGTTGCGTATGTGGTAAAGGTAAAGTTTCAGGAAACCAAGTATCACACTCAAATAAACACAGCAAAAGAACATGGGCTGCTAACTTAAGAAACGTTAAAGTTATAGAAAATGGAACTCCAAAAAGAGTTAAAGTTTGTACAAGATGCTTACGTTCAAATAAAGTTGAAAGAGCTTAATAATAAATTAATTTTATTAGTAAAGAGCCTACATTATTGTAGGCTCTCATTTTTTATCTAATAGTTTATTATAATACCTTCCCCTATTTATTGTTTTTATTTCCTCTCATAAATTTTAAAACAATATTAGAAATCCACTTTGGTAGTTTTATAGTTACCATCTTCATAATTATCCCTCCTAGGCTAATACAAGCCTTTATGTTTTAAATAATACCCATAAAGTTTAATCATAATATTAATAATTTTTATGCATTATATAAGGTTTATAGACCTTTTATCAAAAACTTGTAACTATTCCTTATCAAACCTATCCTTCATATGTATCACTCTATTTTTGTACCATAAAGACTATATATTTTAACCATATATAAAAACTCTTATATAATTATATTAAAGAAGGTTTTTATTTTAGAATTATAACTTTATTATTTTATTAATTTTAATAAATCATACTTAATATATAGTCTATAAATTTATTAAAAATACATCTATATAAGTATATTTTCTAATAAAAAGCTCCCTCATAATATATAAATTACGAAGGAGTTTTCACTTTATATTAAATATTAAAATTTCGTATAATTAATGCACATCCATCATCTATACTTATTATACATTCATCTTCTAACATAACATTAGAAATTCCTAAAGGAGATAAATGATTAACTATGGCATTATCTAAAGGATATTCTAATTTTTCTAATGTTACGCCCTTTGATTCTCCATTTATAGATATTACAGATATAGTATCACCTTTTTTGCCCTTTAAATTTATTGTTTCATTTTTCACCATGAAAATTTCTTCTTCACTAGTCAGTATTCTAGGCCTAATACTATTTTCTTTTATGTAATTCATTAATCCTATATTGGCTAAAGTATGATCTATTCTTCCACCTAGTGTAGCAAAAAGGTCTATTTCGTCAGCTCCTAGACTTTTAGCTAAATATATACATATTTCAGAATCAGTTTCATCTTTATGAGAAGGGTATCTTTTAAATATTACATTTTTATTTTCATAATACTCTATTACTTCTCTTTCTATAGAGTCTAAGTCTCCCACAATATAATTTGGTATAATATTCATTTTAAATAAATGATTACAGCCACCATCAGCCCCTATAATATAATCATAATTTTCTTCAAGTATTATTTCTTTTGTTTTAATATAATCTTTTACTTCTCCATTTAATATAATACAAACTTTCATTAATATCTCCTAAAGTTTAGCATTTTCTCTCATTAATTTTACTGTCTGAGGAATATCATCACTATTAAAGATAGCTGATCCTGCAACTATTATATTCGCTCCGGCTTTTACAACTTTATCTATATTATTTGGCTTAATACCACCATCAACTTGTATATCAACATTTAGATTTTTTTCATCTATTATTTTTTTTAGTTCTTGAATTTTTTCTATTGTACTTTCAATAAAAGATTGTCCTCCAAATCCTGGATTAACAGTCATTATAAGTACCATATCTATATCTTCAAGTACATGTTTAATAGTTTCTATAGGGGTAGCTGGATTTAAAGCTACACCTGCTTTTACATTGTGAGATTTTATATTTTGAATAGTTCTATGTAAGTGTCTACATGCTTCTTGATGAACAACTATTAAGTCACTTCCTGCATCAACAAAATCCTTAATATAGTTATCAGGATTTTCTATCATAAGATGAGTATCAAATATCATATTTACATCTTTTCTTAATGATTTAACAATTCCTGGTCCTAATGTTATATTAGGCACAAAATGTCCATCCATAACATCAATATGTAGGTATTCACATCCTGCTTCTTCTACCTTTTTAACGTCTTCTAACAATCTTGCAAAGTCTGCTGATAATATTGATGGTGCTAATTTTATCATCTCTTAATATCTCCTTTTCCCTTGTCTTATTTCATTTAGTAGTTGTATATAACTTTCATATCTTACTTTTGAAATTTCCCCCTCTTCGACAGCCTCTTTAACTCCGCAATTTGGTTCATTTTCATGAATACACTTATTTCCAAATTTACAGCCATCTACTTCATCAAATTCAATAAAATATTCTTTTAGTTCATTCTCATCTATATCATCCAATGTTAAAGAAGAAAATCCTGGTGTATCTGCAACAATTCCACCACATTCTAATTTTAAAAGTTCAGCATGTCTTGTAGTATGCTTCCCTCTTTTTATTTTATCACTAACTTCTCCAGTTTGTAATTCAAAATCTGGATCTACTTCATTTAATAAACTTGATTTGCCTACTCCAGATGGACCTGCAAATACTACCACGCTATTATTTAACTCTTCTTTAACTTTATCTATATTCATTTTAGATTTACTACTAACTGGAATTACTTTGTATCCACTAAGTTCATATATTGATTTAATTTTTTCAGTAGTATTATCTTCATCTAAGTCAACTTTCGTAAGTATTATTACTATTTCTAAGTTTTCTCTTTCTGCAAGAACTATAAATCTATCTAATAAAGATAAATGAGGTGTAGGGTTTTTAACAGCAAAAACTATTAATGCCTTATCAACATTAGATATAGGTGGTCTTATAAGCTCACTATCTCTTTTGTCAATTTCTTCAACAACACCTATTTTCTTTTCTTCATCAACAATACTAATTTTTACTCTATCTCCTACTAGAGGTGTTTGTTTATTTTTTCTAAAAATCCCCCTAGCTCTACATTCATATAATCCATTTACTGTATCTACGTAGTAAAATCCCCCTATTCCTTTCATTATCCTTCCATCTAACATTAACTGCCTCCTTATTTTTCATTAACACTTTATTATATATTACCACAATAATTTTATTATTTTTAAATTAATTATAATATATCAGTATTTTACGGATATAAAATAAACAAAAATAAAATATAAGTAAGCTATGCTTACTTATATTTTGCTAATATGAATTTAATTTTATTCTTAATTACTATTTTCACTGTTTTCATTTATTGTCTGATGACTGGCTGAATCACTATTAGCATTGCCAGTGCCTTCACTATTCCCAGTTCCACCAGTACCAGTTCCACTTCCGTTACCTTCACCATTTCCAGTTCCACCAGTACCAGTTCCACTTCCGTTACCTTCACCACTATTATTTGAGCTAGAACCATCTTCATTTGGTGTTTCCTCTTCTGATGGTTTTTCTTCTGGCTTTTTACCCTTGCTAACTACGATATTTATCGCATCACCTTTGTTAACATTTCCAGATCCAGCAGTAGGATTTTGATTAATCACTGTACCAGATGCATATATCTCACTATACTCATAACTTACAAGTCCAAGTGATAACCCCTCTTGACTTAATACTTTCTTAGCGTCTTCTAGTGTATAACCCATTAAGTTAGGTATTGATAAATCTTTCGGACCAAGGCTTATAATTACATGAATAGTATCACCTTTTTTAAGCTCTGTACCTTCAGATGGAGTTTGTGATATAACATGATTTTTCTCTATTAAAGAATCATACTCTTCTACCGATATTTCTAATTTTAATCCCGCATCTCTAGCCATTTTGTTAGCATTTTCAAGACTTAAATTTAAAAGAGCTGGAGCATAAATTACATCACCATCATTATTATTTCCTAATAATCCAAATCCTTTTGTTGTTATTCCAGCAAATGCTAAAATAACCAAAGCAAATATAGCAATTAAACTTCCTTTGAATCCTTTTTTATTTTTCTTTGTTTTTTTCTTAGATTTCTTTTCCTTCCCTTCTTCATATAGATCATCTTTATCATCATATTCTACTTCTAGTTCAACAGTATTATCTTTTTTATTAGATGAACTTATTACATTAGAATCATTCATCCTTTTAGTAGCAAAATCATCATATTGTTTTATGAAATCTAAATCAATATTTTGTTCAATATACTCTATATCTTCAATAACTTCTTCACTACTTTGATATCTATCTTCCGGTGATTTTTCTGTTAATTTTTTTATTAAAGTTCTTATACTTTGAGGTACATTAGTTTTTTCTTCTGGTGTAAATTCTATATCTTCATTAATATGTTGAAGGGCTATAGAAATTGGACTATCACCTTTAAAAGGTACCTTTCCAAGTATCATTTCATATAGAACTATACCAAGAGAATATAAATCAGCATTATTTTTTACAGATTGGCCTTTAGCTTGTTCTGGTGAAAAATAATGAACAGAACCAATTATGCTTCCTATATTCGTCATAGTAGAATTAGTAGCTGCTTTAGCTATGCCAAAATCTGCAACCTTTACATTTCTGCCTTCATTGGAAATTAATATATTATGAGGTTTTATATCTCTATGAATAACCCCCTTTTTATGAGCAGCTTCAAGGGCTTTAGCTATTTGCTTAGTTATATCTAAAGCAGTATATTCATCTAATGTTCCTTCGTTTTTTATAATTTCCTTTAAATTTTGTCCATCAACATACTCCATTACTATATAATTTATTTTTCCATCACAACCAACATCGTATACATTAACTATATTTGGATGGTTGATATTTGCAACTGCTTCTGCTTCTCTTTTGAATTTTGCTAAAAATTCTTCATCATCAACAAATTCTGGTCTTAATACTTTAACAGCAACGACTCTATTTAATAATCTATCTTTTGCTTGGTAAACAAAGGCCATTCCTCCATCACCAATTTTACTGATAATTTCATACCTATTTCCTAAAATTGTTTCTCCCACAATATCACCATCCTAATCTATCTTACTTAAGATAACAGATATATTATCTTTACCTGAATTTTCATTAGCTTGATTAATCAGCTCTTCGCATAATACTTTAATATCTTTATCCTGCATAATTATTTCTTTTATAGATTCATCTGCTACGCAACCTGTTAGGCCATCTGTAGCTAAAAGTAAAATATCATCTTTTTCAATTTTTTCTCTAAAAATATCTACAATAATAATTTCTTCAGCACCCATAGCACGTGTAATTTGATTTCTTCGAGGATGATGTTTAGCTTCTTCTTCTGTTATTAAATTTGCACTTAAAAGTTCTTCAACTACAGAATGATCTTTAGTAATTTTTTTTAATTTATCATTATGTAGTAAGTAACACCTGCTATCTCCAACATTCGCTATAATAGCTTCATCTCTATAAACGACAGCTACCACAAGAGTTGTACCCATACCTTCAAAAGAAATATCTTCTAAAGATTTTGCATATATTTTTTTATTTGCATAATTATAAGCCTGTTTGATTACATCATCTAAATAATCCATTTTTATGCCACATTCTTGTAAAATATTCTCTTTCAAAAAATTTATAATGCTTTCTACTGCAATTTTACTTGCTACTTCTCCTTTTTTATGGCCTCCCATACCATCTGCTAAAGCAAATATTCCTATACTTTCTTCTTCAGTTTGTATAATCTCCCCCATACAGTAATCTTCGTTATTTTTTCTAACTTTTCCTACATGAGAGTCACAATTATAAATCATAGAAATTACCCTCCTTATTTACTTGTGTTTTCTTCTAAGTTGTCCACAAGCGCCTCCAATATCAGATCCCATAGATATTCTTACTGTAGCTGGTATATTGTTTTTTTCTAAAATGTCTCTAAACTTATAAATATATGTCTTATCAGGTCTTTCAAATTCACTCTCTTCAACTTTATTTATAGGAATTAAATTTACATGACATAACATTCCTTTTAGAAGTTTTACAATTGCATCAGCTTCTTTTTTAGAATCATTTACTCCTTTAATTAACGAATATTCAAAAGTAACCCTTCTATTTGTCTTTTGAATATAATACTTACATGCTTTTATTATATCATTTATTTTGTATGCATTGGCAACTGGCATTATTTTTTTTCTTTCTTCATCAAAAGGAGAATGTAGGGAAAGAGCTAAATTAATAGGTAGTTGCAAATCTGCAAATTCATACATTTTGGGCACAACACCACAAGTAGATAAAGTAATATGTCTATATCCTATATTCAATCCATTTTTCTCGTTAACTAGTTTGAAAAACTTCTTAGTATTTTCAAAGTTATCTAAAGGCTCTCCACTTCCCATTAATACTAAGTTAGAAACTCTTTTATTAGTATCTTCTTGAACTTTTAAAATTTGATCTAAAATTTCCCAAGGTTCTAAATTTCTAATCAATCCTTCTAATGTAGATGCACAAAACTTACATCCCATTCTACATCCTACTTGATTTGATATACATACAGTTATTCTATCTCCATAATCCATCATAACTGTTTCAATTATATTTCCGTCATTTAACTCAAATAAGTATTTTTTCGCTTTATCTATTTTTGATTCCAGTACTAACTCTTGCTTTATATTACCTATATAAGACACCTGATCCAATTTTTCTCTTAAATTTTTAGGTATATTTTCCATATCATCAAAAGTTTTTGCACCTTTATATATCCAAGAGAAAATTTGACTACCTCTGAAAGGTTTTTCTCCCATATCTTTTAAAAATTCTTTTAATTCATCTTCTGTAAAATTCTTTAATGCTATTTTATTTTCTGACATATTATCACTACCTTACTCTTATTAATTTTGATATAAAGAATCCATCCATTCCATGAATATTAGGATAAATTTTCATGTATCCATTTTCTTGATTATCTAAATCTATATTGACTTCATTTATCGGCGCTAATTTAAAATTTTTATTTTTTTGCAAAAATTCATTTATAACATCCATATTTTCTGCTTCTTGAATTGTACAAGTACTATAAATTAAAGTCCCACCATTTTTAACATATTTAGATGCATTCTCTAAAACCTTCTTTTGTATAGAATGTAAATCTCTAAAATCTTCTTTTTCTTTATATTTTATTTCTGGTTTTCTTCTTATTATCCCAAGACCCGAACATGGAACATCTGCAAGTACATAGTCAAATTTATCAATACTTTCTCTATCTAATTTCATTCCATCGAAATCTTCCACTTGAACATTTTCAAGTCCTAATCTCTTGCAACTTGATTTTATTAATTTTAATTTGTGATCATATATATCTCTAGATACAACTGTTCCTGTATTTTTCATTAAAGTTGCTATATGAGTAGTTTTTCCACCTGGAGCACTACATACGTCTAATACTAGTGTATTTTCCTTTGGATTCATAACTTTACCAACTAACATAGAGCTTATATCTTGAATAGTAAACAGCCCTTCTTTATATAATGAGTTATTTTCTATATTTTTTAAATTTTCCACTTTAATAGCTTCTTCTATTTGACTTACTTTAGATGCTTTAACACCTTGTCCTTCTAACTTCTCAATTAATTCATCTCTAGTTGTTTTTAGTGTATTCACTCTTAAATATATACTAGGTTTTTCAGCATTGGCTTCTAATAAGTCCAGAGTAAATTCTTTACCAAAGTGAATCATCCAGTTTCTTATTATCCATTTGTCATAAGAATATTTAATAGCTAAATAATCTATTTCATCTTTAACATTAATACTTCTTATAGTTTCTTTTTGTCTTATTACATTCCTAAGTATTCCATTTACAAAACCAGATATTTTAGGATTTTTTTTCTTTGCTAAATTTACAGTTTCATTTACTGCAGCATAATCAGAAATACTATTTAAAAATAAAATTTGATAGATTCCCATTCTAAGAAGAGTTTTTACGTAAATTTCCATCTTATTAGTTTTTATTTTAGATAGCTTATCAATTATATAATCTATATAATACTTATTTTCTATTACTCCGTATATTATTTCTGTTGCAAGTCCTCTATCTTGATTTGATAATTTTATATCTTTAAAATGTTTATTAATTGCCATATTCGAATAGTTTTTATTTTTTTCTATATCTAATAGAACTTTGTATGCTATTTCTCTTGCGTTCATATTTATCTCCTTATATTATCAAAATTTAATCAAATTTTGATTTTTATATACTTTTTAAAAAAGGCCCTAGTAAACTAGGACCTAAATATTAATCATCACGATTTTGTGCAATCATTACTAATCTTAGTAATTGAAGAATTGCAGTTACTGCTGCTGCAACATAAGTTAATGCAGCTGCCTGAAGCACTCTCCTACTATCTCTTACTTCACGATCATCTACTATACCTAGGGAAGTCATTTGTGCTAATGCCCTACTTGAAGCATTAAATTCTACAGGTAATGTCACTATTTGAAATAGTACTGATGCTGCAAATAATAATATTCCTATACTTAATAATGGACCTCTTGTTGTTAAAAAGCCTAACATAATAAATATCCAAGACATATTTGAAGCAAAGTTAACTACAGGAACTAAACTGCTTCTTATATTTAATGGTACATATCCATGAGCATGTTGTATAGCATGACCACATTCATGAGCCGCAACTGATATAGAAGTTATAGAATTTCCACTATACACATCCTCTGATAATCTAACTACATTAGACCTTGGATCGTAATGGTCACTAAGTCTCCCTCTAACCATTTCTATTCTTACATTATATAATCCATTTCTATCTAATATTTCTCTTGCAGTTTGCTCTCCAGTATATCCTCTTCCACTTCTTACCCTAAAGTATCTATTAGTTGTAGAACTTACTTTAAATTGAGCATATATTGTCAATAATATAGCTGGTATTAATAATATCATAGTAGGATCTATTGCATATCCATAACCACCATAATACATTCCAGGGTACATATAAAACACTCTCCTTATTTATCTGTAAAGAAATTAATAGCATTCTCTACTTCTTTAATATTAATATTTGTATCTATACAAGGACCATTAGGTCTTAAGTTAAATATACCAAGAACAGGTATTTTATCAATATCTCGAACTCCTGATGTCAAATCTCTTTCACAAGCTACAGCAATAACAGCCTTTGGCTTATTGTCTATAATAATTTTTCTAGCTAGAGTTCCTCCTGTAGCTACAAATATTTTAGTATTATATTTTTCTTTAAGTCCTAGCAAATCTTTTACTTTACATCTACCACATTTTTTACAATTTTCTATATCATTTGTTACTTTAAGCTTACAATCATGATTTTGAATACAATGAGGTATTAATATTATTAAGTCTTCACCTTTAAAATTATACTTATTACTATAAATATAAGCATTATTTATTTTTATATATATTTTTCTTATTTCATCTTTCGATATTCCTATAAATTTAGCTAATTTACTTATTATAGGAAATATAATGCTTACTATCTTAAAGTTAATTTTCATTAGCTTATTATCAACATTTTTATTCGTTGCTATATAATAAGTTGTAATTGTTGAAAATATAGTTATTAATATTATTCCTACAACAACTATATTTATCACTAAACTCAATGTATTTATAAACTTTGATAAAAATAAGTTAATTATAAATACTCCACTAATAAGTATAATTAAAAAAACATTAATTGTAGTAACATACTTCTTTATATCAGTCATTCCTCACCTAGCCTAATATACTACCTTCTTCTATTTTATTTCCTTTTATATATTCACATACTGCCACTCTCTTTTTATTTGGCATTTGTATTTCCTCGATTAATAAAACTTTATTATTAGTAGATACTCTTATTCCATCTTTATCTACTTTGATTATTGTACCAGGTTCTTTGCTACTAGCTTCATCTAATACTTTGGTTTTCCAAACCTTCATAGTTTTTCCTTCATAAGTAGTATAAGCACTTGGCCAAGGATTAACTCCTCTTACTAAATCATGTATTTCTTTTGCACCTTTAGAAAAATCTAAATTCCCTAAAGATTTATTCATCATTGGTGCATAAGAAGATTTTTCATCATCTTGTTTAATTCTTGGTGCAGTTCCTTTTTTTATTAAATCTAAAGTTTCTATTAAAAGTTCTCCACCTTTAACAGTCATTACATCGTGTAATTCACCAGCTGTTATTTCATTATCTAGAAGGAATTCATTTTGAAGTATTATATCTCCAGTATCTAGACCTTCATCCATATACATTGTTGTAACTCCTGTTTTTTCTTCTCCATTTATGATTACCCAGTTTATTGGTGCTGCTCCTCTATACTTAGGTAGCAGAGATACGTGTACATTAATACATCCATGTTTAGGTATATCTAATAAAGCTTTTGGTAAGATTTGACCATATGCAACAACTACTATTACATCAGGATTTATTTCTTTTAAAGTATTTATAAACTCTTCATCTCTTGCTTTTGTTGGCTGATATACAGGTATATTATGTTCTAGAGCAAGCTCTTTTACTGGTGGCATACCCATTTTTTTACCTCTACCAATAGGCTTATCAGCTTGAGTTACAACACCTACTACTTCATGATTTTCATTTATTAATTTTTCCAGACATCCTTTTGCTATATCTGGTGTTCCCATAAATACTATTTTCATTTATATCACTCCTATTATTTTTCTATTTTGTCTACAAATAATATTCCATCTAAGTGATCTATTTCATGACAGAAAGCTCTAGCTAATAGTTCTTCACCTTCTATTTCAAAAGTATTCCCATGTCTATCTTGGGCTCTTACCCTTACCACATATGGTCTTTTAACGTCACCATTTTCTCCAGCAACACTTAAACAACCTTCTGCATCTATTTGCTCACCACTTGTTGCTATTATTTCTGGATTAACAAGTTCTAATAAACCATCTCCAATATCTATTACTACAACTCTTTTTAATATGCTAACTTGAGGTGCTGCAAGACCAACACCATCAGCTTCATACATAGTATCTGCCATATCTTCTAATAAATCTATTAATTTTTGATCAAATTTTTCTACAACCTTTGATTTTTTTCTAAGCACTGGCTCTCCAATTTGAGCTATTTGTCTAATTGCCATTATTTCTTCCTCCTATAATTAAAGAATATTGTTTGGATTAACATCTATAGATATATTAACATCCTTATCAAATACAACTTCTTTCTTCGTTATACATATATATTTTATTATACCTTTTAATAAATTAATTTCAATATTATCATCTTTAAATAATAATTGATATCTGTAATTTTGATTAATTTTAGAAATAGCACAAGGATTTGGACCTAATATAAAGTCAAAATCGTCTACTCCTCTATTTTTTAATAAATAGATAAGAGAATTGTACATATTTTTTATATTCTTCTCAACAAGTTTTTGATTACGTCCACTTACAACTACACTTATCATATTATTAAAAGGTGCATATGAAAATATTTTTCTAATTTTTATTTCATCTTCGTAAAAGCCTTCAAAATCGTAATTTAAAGCCCTTCGTATTACATAATGATCTGTGTCATAAGTTTGAAGCACTACCTTACCTTCTTTATCACTTCTGCCAGCTCTACCTGATACTTGTGTAATTAACTGAAATGTATTTTCAAAACTTTTAAAGTCAGGAAAGTTTAACATCATATCAGCAGATAATATACCAACTAAGGTTACATCTTCAAAATCTAACCCCTTACTTAACATTTGAGTTCCTATTAAGATGTTTGCTTCTTTATTCTTAAATTTATTTAAAATTTTATCAAGTTCTCCCTTTTTAGAAGTTGTATCTTTATCCATTCGAAGAACTTTTGCATTTTTAAATAATTTTTTTATTTCTTCTTCTACTTTTTCTGTTCCTATTCCAAAAGGTCTTACATAATCGCTACCACACTCTGGACAACTTTTAGGTATATTTTCTTCATATCCACAGTAATGACATCTACCACTATTATTATTTTTATGATAAGTCAAAGAAATATCACAATTTTTACAAGAAAAAACAAAACCACATTTTCTACAGGATACAAAATTTCCGTATCCTCTTCTATTTAAAAACAATATTACTTGATTATTGTTACTTAGTTCAGTTTCAATTTCTTCTTGAAGTTTATAAGAAAAAATACTTTTATTGCCTAAAGTTAGTTCCTTCTTCATATCCACCACTTCTATAGATGGAAGAGGCTTTTTATTAGCTCTTTCTTTGATAGTTATTAATTCATATTCATTATTCTTAGCCCTATAATACTCTTCTACTGATGGTGTTGCCGAGCCAAGAATCAATGTAATATTTTGTTTTAACACCATATACTTTCCAACTTCTATAGCGCTAAACTTTGGATTTTTTTCTGATTTATATGCACTTTCATGGAATTCATCTATTATTACTACGCCTAAACTGTTAAATGGCGCAAATAATGCCGATCTAGCTCCAATTAATATTCTGATTTTACCTTTTTTTATGGCTTTAAATACATCATGTTTTTCACCTTCTGAAAGCTTACTATGAAATACCCCCACAATATCTCCAAATCTATTTTTTAATCTAGAAATAGTTTGAGGAGTAAGGGATATTTCTGGAACTAAAAATATACTATCTAAACCTTGTTTTAAAGCATAATCAATTATTTCCATATAAACTTCTGTTTTTCCACTACCTGTTACGCCGTGAATCATATAAGGTTTTTTATGTTCCTTAAACATATCAGATGTAATTTTATCAACTACCGTCTTTTGTTCTTCATTTAAGATTATTTCTTTTCTTTTTTCATCATAAAAATCACTAGGACTTCTGTAGTAATCTTTAAAATCAAGTGTAATTAAGTTCTTCTTATGTAAAGAACTTATACTAGATTTTGAAGCATTTAATAATTTAATTAAATCATTAATTTCTATATCATCATTATATTTTAAGAACTCTATAATATCTCTTTGCTTCTCTCCAAGCCTAATTTTATTATATCCTATATAATCTTCTATAATATTTTTATCTATATTTAAAGATACATAACAAATTTTCTTCTCATTTTTTTGACTTTTATAATTCCAATATATATCTATTAACTTTTCTTCTTTCATTTTTAATAAAAGATTATTGATAGTCGTAGAAAGTTTTAAATCTTTTGGATTAATACCTTCATCTATAGCCTTTTCTTTTATTAATTTATCTACTTTAATTTTGTTTTTATTTTCTATTATCTTATTAAGAATAAATTTTCTATTTTCACTTAAGCTATCTATTTTTTCGTAAAAACTTTTAGCATCTAATTCTTTTAAGTCATTATTTAAACTTATTTCCTTAAAACTTTCTACCTTATATCCTTTAGGATGAAGTAAACTAATACAATCCATATAAGTACATAAGTATCTATTTTTCATCCATTGTATAAGTTTAATATCTTCAACTTTAAAAATTGGATATTCATCCAAAATATCAAATAATTCTTTGAAGTCTATATTATTTTCAACTATATCTGTAATTAAAAATACATAAGCTTCTATAGGCTTATTTCCTTTTCCAAAAGGAACTAGTACTCTATGACCTACCTCTACATGATTTAAAAGAAATTCTGGTATTTTATATGTAAATAAGTTATCTGTATATATGCTATTGTTTTTAACTATAACTTTTGCGTATTTTTCTATATACATAGATTGCTCCTTAAAAATATAAGCACCTATAAATAGATGCTTACTTTTCTAATAATGATTTTACTTTATCTAAAATAACATCTGCAACTTCATCCTTCTTCATTTGAGGATACTTACTTATGTTACCTTCTTTGTCTATTATTTTAACAATATTTGTGTCAGTTCCAAATCCTGCACCTTCTTCAGTTAAATCATTAGCTACAATAAAGTCTAAATTTTTCTTTCTAACTTTACCTTTTGCATTTTGAATAAGGTCATTAGTTTCAGCAGCAAATCCTACTAAAATTTTATCCTTTTTAATTTTTCCTATTTCAAAGGCTATATCCTTATTTCTATCTAACTCTATTACTAAATCATCATTACTTTTTTTAATTTTTTTATCACTATAAGTTTTAGGTTTATAGTCTGCTACTGCTGCACTTTTTATAATTACTTGGCTTTCATCAAAATTATCTATAATTGCATTGTACATATCTTCTGCTGATTGAGTTTTTATTAATTTTTTAATATTAGAAGGTGGCTCAATATTTGTAGGTCCACTAACTAAGGTTACATCTGCCCCTCTATTAGCAGCTGCTTTAGCAATAGCATATCCCATTTTTCCAGTAGATCTGTTAGTTAAGTATCTTACAGGATCTATACTTTCTACTGTAGGTCCTGCTGTAATCATTATTTTTTTACCTTTTAAATCTTTATTAGTATTACAAAGTAAATCTATCACAGAATCAACGATTACCTCTGGAGAAGCTAGTTTTCCTTCTCCCACATCTCCACAAGCAAGTCTACCACTTTCAGGATTTATAAAACTATAATCTAGTTCTTTTAGTATTTTTATGTTTCTTTGAAGAATAGGATTTTTATACATATTTGTATTCATAGCTGGTGCTATAAGTACCTTACCTGTAGTTGCCATAACTGTAGTTGTAAGCATGTCATCACAAATACCATTTGCTATCTTACCAATTACATTTGCAGTAGCTGGCGCTATTAAAAATACATCTGCTTTTTTTGCTAAAGATATATGCTCAACATCCCAAGTTTTCGGTTCTTCAAACATATCTGATACAACATAATTCTGGCTAAGTGATTGAAAGGTTAATGGTGTAACAAATTCTTTTGCATTTTTAGTCATAATTACATGAACATTAGCATTTAACTTTTTAAGTCTGCTTACAACATCACAAGCTTTATATACTGCTATTCCTCCGCTTACTCCAATTACTACAGTTTTATTTTTTAACATATCTTACTCCTCAATTAATTTACTTTGTTCCTCAGCATGTAATGCTTCTTGTATTTCTATCTCTTCTTCAGTTAATAATCTGTAAGTTATTTTTCCTTCAGATATTTCTTCAGTAGCAAGCATTACTGGTTTACCTTTATTTATTTTGCTATCTACGTAAGACTCATTTCCGTCAACTAATTCTCTAGCTCTTTTAGCTACTGTTCCTACTAAATAATATCTGTTGTCTATTTTCGCTAATACTTCGTTTATAGATGGTTTCATTTTATAATTCCTCCCTAAATTTTCTTATTATTTCTTCTTCATATCTTGCAGATTTATTTTTTTCTGCACTTATTATGTGTTCAATTTCCAGTGCAGCTTCAACTTCCCTATTAGTTTCGTTGAAAATAAAATAGTTATAATCTTTAATTTGTTTAATTTCTTCAAAGGCACAGCTTAGTCTCTCTTGCATTTGTTCTTTTGTTTCTGTTCCCCTTGAAGATAATCTATTTTCTAGTTCATTTAAACTTGGTGGTAAAACAAATATTAATATAGCTTCTGGATATATTTGCTTTACTTGTCTTGCTCCTTGCATTTCTATTTCAAGTACAACATCTTGACCTTTTTCTAAACTCTCCATAACAGGTCCCTTTGGAGTTCCATAGAAATTACTGTATGTTTGAGCATATTCTAAAAACTCATTTTTACTTATCATATCATTGAATTTTTCATGAGTTAAGAAGTAATAGTTTTCACCTTCCACTTCTCCATTTCTTGGCTGTCTAGTTGTTGCTGATACAGAAAGTTTTAAATCATTATTTCTGTTCATTAATACTTTACAAATAGTGCCTTTTCCTGCACCAGATGGCCCCGATACAACTAGTAAAAGACCTTTCTTATTTATAACCATTAATATTTCATCCTTTCAACTTATCTATAATAGTATTATACATTAAATAGTATAAATAATACTTTATACTATTCAATGTTTTGTATCTGTTCTCTAATTTTTTCTAATTCACTTTTAACTTCTACAACTAAATTAGTTATATTTATATTAGATGATTTTGAGCCCATTGTATTAACTTCTCTATTCATTTCTTGAATTAGAAAATCTATTTTTCTACCTATAGATTCATTTTTTACAACTGTATTTTTAAGCTGCTCAATATGACTTTTAAATCTAACTATCTCTTCTGTAATATTACTTTTATCTGCAAAAATTGCAATTTCTTGTGCTAATCTATTTTCATCTACAATACTTGGATTATCAAGTATTTCATTTATTCTAGTGCTTAATTTTTCTTTATATTCATCTACAACAGTATCTGAATATGTTTCAATTTTATTAACTATATTTTTTAGAATATCACATCTTTCTAGTGTGTCTTCAGCAAGCTTTTTACCTTCTTCTTGTCTCATTTGACCTAATTTTTCAAGCGCAATATCTAAAGCTTCTCTAAGCATTGACCAGTATAAATCTTCATCTTCTTCTTTTTCCTCACATTTAACTATATCAGGAAATTTAGCCACATTCATGACACTTATATCATCTTGTAAATCAAATTTTTCTTTTATTTCTTTTAATATATTTACATATTGAGTTGCTAATTTATCATCGAACTTTAAGTTTACATCCTCTGAACCAATTAAGTCAAGCTTTATATATAAATCCACTCTTCCTCTTTTTACAAAATTCTTAACGTAATTTCTAATTTTATCTTCTAAAAAAGATATTTTTCTTGGTAGTCGCACATTTATATCACAATATTTATGATTTATAGTTTTACACTCTATTAAAAAATGATAATTATCATTTTTAAACTCACCTCTACCAAAACCAGTCATACTTATAGCCATTTTCTATACCTCCAAAATTCCTTCACATATTTTCACTGCATTTCCAGTCATATATGCAAAGTCCTCTTCTAAATCTATTTTTATACTTCCACCTTCTGAAGTAACATTAACACTTTTTCCTACTTTGCCTAAGTAATTACTAATTATTACTGAAGCTGTTATACCAGTTCCACATCCTAATGTATATCCACAACCTCTTTCCCATGTACGTACTATTATATTTTCTTCATCTAATACTTTTACAAAGTTTACGTTAGTTTTTTTAGGAAACTTTTCATGCTTTTCTAGCAATGCTCCATATTTATGTATTTCATACATATCAAATTCATCTACAAATACTATTGTGTGAGGAACTCCCATTAGCATAGAACTTATAATGAATTCTTTATCTAATACTTTAACAGTTTTATTTATAAAAGTATTATCTTCATCATTTACTGGAATATCACATGTTTTAAAGCTACCTGATCCCATATTTATTTTTACAGTATCAATTTCATTGCCCTTTAAATTTATTTTTATTTTTTTTATGCCATCTAATGTATAAACATCAAATTCTTCTTTATTAACTATATTATTGTCATAAACAAATTTAACAAAACATCTAATTCCATTACCACACATATGAGCACGACTTCCATCAGAATTATAATAAACCATTTCAACGTCCGCCACATCACTATTTTTCACTACTAAAAGACCATCTGCGCCTACTGAAAATCTTCTATGACAAACTTTCTTAGCTAATTCTCCATAATTATCTGTATCTATATTATCAAATCTTCCATCTATTGCAATAAAATCATTTCCTATCCCTTGTAACTTCCAAAATTTCATTTTTCTATCTCCCTTTTTTCATTATTTCTAACTAAATATTATACCTTATTTTTAGCTTTTTTTCTATTTTCATTTTAAATAAAATATAAAGATCTATTTAATATTATTTCATTTTACACATTCATATAAAAGATTGTATGCCTAGTATTCACATCTTGGTTATAATATGTAATAATAGGTTTATTACTTATGTTTGAAAGGAGATTATTATGGCATTAGATGGTTTAGTGATTCATAGCCTAGCACATGAGCTACATTCTAAGCTTGTGGGTGGTAAGATAGATAAAATTCATCAGCCAGAAAATGATGAATTAGTTTTATATATAAGAAATAATAAAGAAAACTTTAAGCTAGTATTAAGTTCTAGCGCTTCTAACCCTAGAGTTTATATAGCAAATGATTATAAAAAAGAAAATCCTATAAAAGCACCTATGTTTTGTATGCTATTTAGAAAGTACATACAAGGTGGTATTATAACAGAAATTTCTCAAGTTAATTTTGAAAGAATAATAAAAATCAGTATTGAGTCTTTTGATGAATTGAAAGAAAAAACTACAAAAGATATCTATATAGAAATAATGGGGAGACATAGTAATATAATTTTAGTTCAACAGAAGGAAGAAAAAATAATAGATTCAATAAAAAGAATTCCTCCTAGTATAAGTAGAGTACGTCAATTATTACCAAATTTAACTTATGAACTACCTCCCGCTCAGGATAAAATAAATCCAATTAAGGGTACTTCTATAAAAAGTTTTATCAACACTTTAAGAGAATTTGATGGACCTCTTTTTAAAGGTATCTATTCTAAGTTTTTAGGAGTAAGTCCATGTGTTGCTAGAGAAATTTGTCATAGGTCAAATTTAAACCCTAATGATAAAGCTGAGAATATGTCTAGAGATGAGTTGTCTATTTTATATAGAATTTTTTCAGATTTATTTACTAAAATAAAAAATAATGAATATTCTCCTTGTATAGTAATCGATGAAAAACTTGATAAAGTAATTGATTTTAGTTGTATTGATCTTACTTATTTAGATGGTAATAAATTCATTAGAAATGATAGTATATCTCAAATTATTGAAGATTACTATAAAACAAAAGACATAAAAGATAGAATTCACCAAAGAACTTCTGATTTAAGAAAAAGTATTTCTATTAAATTAGATAGACTTTATCATAAACAAAAGAAAATAGAAAAAGAATTAATAGATGCTGATAATGCTGATATTTATAAAGTTAGAGGTGAGCTTCTAACGGCTTATATATATATGATAGAAAAAGGTATGAAAAGTATAGAAGTTGCTAATTTCTACGATGAAAATTATAGTAATATAACTATATCTCTAAATGAGAACTTAACACCTTCTGAAAATGCACAAAAATACTTTAAAAAATATTCAAAATTAAAAACTGCAAAAAAAGAATTAACTTCTCAAATAGAAATTTGTAATGAAGAAATTGAGTACCTAGAAAATATTATGTTAGGCATTGAGAACTGCGAAAACTTAGAAGAACTTGAAGATATTAAAGAAGAATTAATAAGACTTGGATATGCTAAATCTCCTCATAAATACAAAGCTAAAAAAGACATAGATTTGACTACAAAGCCAAATCAATTCATATCTTCAGATGGATTTACTATTTTAGTCGGTAAAAATAATAAACAAAATGATTATCTTACTCTGAGAATAGCAGATCCAGAGGATATTTGGATGCATACTAAAAATATTCCTGGTTCTCATGTTATTATAAAGTGTGCTGGTCAAAATATCTCCGATGAAACTTTATACGAAAGTGCTATGCTAGCTGCATACTATAGTAAAGGTAGAATGTCATCTCAGGTACCAGTAGACTATACTCTGAAAAAGCATGTAAAAAAACCAAGTGGCTCTAAACCTGGTATGGTAATTTACGAAACTAACAGTACAATTTATGTAACGCCTACAGAAGAAATGATTGTAAAATTAAAAAAATAACTGTAAATAAAACAGATAATAAGTTTTTATAAGTTTATTATCTGTTTTTTTATTTATAATTTTTTTGATGATAATTTTTAATTACACTACTATTTTTAACAAACTATGTATTAAAGAAGATGAATATGATCTTATAAATATAGATAAATAAAATGTGAAAAGCTAAAGTTAGTATTATAAACTGTTATTTTCCACCCAACTGTATATTTTTATAACTGATCCCCACTAATAAATCTTTGACTAACGAGAATTACTCAAATTAATAAGAAAATGATACTAATGAAGAACAATCTTCATATGAAAATTTTGCTCTCAAACAAGAGTAATCTGATACTCAATATATTTCTTTTAAACATAAAACTTCTATAAAGTAAGATTCTTCAATCGAGTAAAATCAAAAAATAATCAGTCTTATCGCATAGGTATTCACAGATATTCAGAAGGATCATTATTTTAAATATAAAATGCAAAAGTAACACCTATCACAAAACCATATATCATCGTTATTGGAAAAACAACTGCCACAAAATTAAATTCAAAAAGTGATCCATCAGCTAATCATAATAAAATAGAAACACAAAAAAGATTCAAATATTAAAGTTTTAGAGAAAGTGTCGATGTAAGTTATTATAATGGTGATATTGATTGGGATAAAATAAGTTATCCAGTATATTTTGACTTTGAATATTATAGTGTAAGATATGCTAATGATCAAGGCATAGCAATTATACAATCTTTAGTTACTGATATGGCTTATACTTTATTAAATAAATTATAAAATCAAGGCTATACAAGCGGTATATATACGAATAAAAACTTTGGTAATATCTATTTTAATATTTAAACAATAAAGGTCTGATTACGATATTCTATCGAAATCAGACCTTTTAAATATATATATTTACAAAATACTAAAAAATTTATTATATATTTCAATTTTCTATTATGAAACCATTTACTATTCATTAATTTTATTATATAGTTGTTTATATGTAATTTATTGTACTATTTTTGACATATGTGTATAATTATGTAAAATTATAGTGTATTAAATCAATTAAAATTTTAAAAGAAAGGAGATTAAACGTGAAAGAGCATAACCTCTTTCACCCCAGGGGGAAATTTATGAAAAAAACAGCAAAATCATTTCTAGCATTATCATTATCGATTACAATGGTTTCTCAAAATGTAATTTTTATAGCTAATGCTGAAGAAATAGCCAAAACAAATATTAGTAAAGAAAATTCTTTAGTAAAAATCAACTTAAATAATGAAACTTCTTTAGTAGAACCTGATCCAAAAGAAAATCCAACTTATAATATGGGTCTACTTAATTCTACTTACAGCAAATCTGGTCGTGGTATACCAAATTTACCAATAACACCTATAACAAAACCAAATGTTATTGGACTAGGAAAAACTACTGCAGCAACTTTAAATGTAAGAAGTGGACCATCAACATCTTATGATAAAATTGGCACACTCGTAAAAGATTCTCCGATTGAAGTCTTAGAGAAAAATAGAACTTGGTACAAGATTTCTTTTGAAGATAGTGTTGGATATATTTCATCATCTTATGTAAGTCTTAGTCCTTTTGAAAAAGGTATAGATGTAAGTAAATGGAATGGTACTATTGATTGGAACAAAGTAAAAGCCAGTGGTATTGATTATGTTATAATTAGGGTTGGATATGGAAGTAAAACAGTGGATCCTCAGTTCAAGTCTTACATAGAAGGTGCTAGTAAAGCTGGTCTTAAGATAGGTGTTTATTGGTTCAGCTATGCTTATAATGTAGAAATGGCAAAAAATGAAGCTAAGGTTTGTTTAGAAACTATAGCTCCTTATAAAAATAATATATCTTATCCAGTATACTTTGACTTCGAGTATGATAGTGTAAGATATGCCAATGACAATGGTGCAACAATAACAAAATCTTTAGCCACAGAAATGGCTAATACTTTCTTAAATGAAGTAGAAAAACAAGGATACACAAGCGGTATATATACTAATAAAGACTTTGGTGATAGATACTTTAGTGAAGATTTACTTCTTGAAAATAATCTTTGGGTTGCTCAATACTCAGATAATTGTACATATAATAGACCTTATATAATGTGGCAATATACTGACCAAGGTACTATAGATGGTATTAATAGCACTAAGTTTGATATGAATTATACGTTCTTAAAGCCAACAAGTAATAATAGTGTTCCTACTCCTACAAAAGAAAATATAGAAAATGCTTCTGTAGATAAAATTGATTCACAAGTTTACACTGGAAAAGAAATAAAACCTGATGTAAAACTTTCTCTTAATGGACAAGAATTAAAACTAGATACAGATTATGAAGTAAATTACTCTAATAATATTAATGTTGGTGTGGCAAATATAATTATAACAGGTATAGGAAATTATGAAGGTACTATAAAAACAACTTTTGAAATAGTTAATTTTGTACCTAATAGAGTAACTAATATTTCTCTTACTAAAAAAACTTCTAATTCGATACAGTTTTCATGGTCAAAACTTGATAATGTTGATGGTTATGAAGTTGAAAGATATGACTCAAATTCTAATTCATATAAGAAATTAAGAGATGTTACTGATAACTCATATACTGATATAAATTTAAGCTCAGCTACCTCTTACAAGTATAGAGTAAGAGCTTATAAGGTTATAAATGGAAATTATCATTATGGTGATTATTCTGATATATTTAATGAAGTTACAAATGTAGAAAAAGTTTCCAACTTAAAATTAAATAGTAAAACTACAACTTCTTTAGATATTTCTTGGTCAAAGATAAATAATTCAACTGGTTACGAAGTTTACAAGTATGATTCAAGCTCTAATTCATATAAGTTATTAAATAAAATAACAAGTAATTCAACTACATCTTATAAAGATAGTGGATTAAAACCTGATACTTCTTATAGCTATAAAATAAGAGCTTATAAAGAAATTAATAGTAAAGTTTATTATGGAGAATTCTCTTCAGTGTTAGATACAAAAACAGATGCTGAAGTAAGTGTAATAAAAACAGGTGTGACAAAATCAAACTTAAATGTTAGAAAAGGTCCTTCTACTTCTTATTCTATACTTGGCACACTACCTTCTGGCACTAAGGTTGAAATAGTTGGTACTGACTCTAAAACTGGTTGGTATAAAATTAAGTATAAAAATGACTATGGTTATGTATCTAATGATTATATAACTATTCAAAATACATCTACTGATACTAATCCACCTGTTTCAACTACAAAGACAGGTGTAACAAAGTCTAACCTAAACGTTAGAAAAGGTCCTTCTACTTCTTATTCTATACTTGGCACACTG